>CAMYIQ010000310.1 GCA_947258465.1 uncultured Erythrobacter sp. | reverse complement strand
GGGGCAAGTTTCTGGCCGGCCAGTGCGCGCTGCGCCTCGCGCAGGTTGCGGTCGAGGATGGCGGGCGCAAGGCGCAGGTTGGAAAGCTGCTCGCGCCCCTGCGCCGCGCGATCGCGCAGGCCCCGGCGCAGGCGTTCGGCAAGATCGTCCAACCGCTGCGCATGCGGTTCGAGCAAGGCTTCGCGCTTGGGCAGCCGATCGGTGCGCGCCTGCAACCGCTCGCGCCCCAATTGCACAGGGCGCAGGATCGCACGTTTCTTGCGCGCTGCGAAATCGGCCAGAGTCGCGGCCAGTTCGGCTCGCACGGGAACAGCGATTTCGGCGGCGGCGGTGGGGGTCGGCGCGCGGCGGTCGGCGGCATAATCGGCCAGCGTGGTATCGGTTTCGTGCCCGACCGCGCTGATCGTGGGTATCGGGCAGTCGGCAATCGCGCGGACCACCACTTCCTCGTTGAAGCTCCACAGATCCTCGATCGAGCCACCGCCGCGCGCAACGATGACGAGATCCGGCCGGTTGGGATGGCCTTCGGGAATGGCCGAGAAGCCGCGCACCGCACCGGCAACCTGCTCCGCCGCGCCCTGTCCCTGCACCAGCACCGGCCACACGATCACCCGGCTGGGGAAGCGATCCGCCAGCCGGTGAAGAATGTCGCGGATGACCGCTCCGGTGGGCGACGTGACCACGCCGATGGTGCGCGGCAGGAAGGGCAATGGCTGTTTGCGCTCCGGCGCGAACAATCCTTCGGCCTGCAACCGGGCGCGGGTCTTCTCGAGCAGAGCCAGCAACGCGCCTTCGCCTGCCAGCTCCATCCGCTCGATGACGATCTGGTATTTCGAACGGCCCGGATAGGTGGTCAGCTTGCCACTGGCGACCACCTCCAGCCCGTCTTCGGGATTGAATGGCAGGCGACCGGTATTGCCCCGCCACATCACCCCGTCGAGCACTGCCTTTTCATCCTTGAGCGCGCAATACATATGCCCGCTCGCCGCGCGCTTCACACCCGACAGTTCACCACGCAGCCGCACGAAGCCGAAGCGATCCTCCACCGTGCGCTTCAGCGCCTGCGAAATTTCGCTCACCGTCAGCGGCTCGGCGTTGTCGCCTGCGCGCGCCTTCGCTACCAAGCTTGCATCTTCGGCATCTGACGGGAAATCGGTGGGCATGAATATCCTTTTGCTTGGCTCGGGCGGTCGCGAGCATGCATTGGCGTGGAAACTGGCGCAATCGCCGCTGTGCGACAAGCTGTGGGCGGCGCCGGGCAATCCCGGCATTGCGCAGGACGCAGAATGCGTCACGCTCGACGCGACCGATCATGACGCCGTGATTGCGTTCGCGCGCGAGAAGGAAGTCGCCCTTGTCGTGATCGGGCCAGAGGCGCCGCTGGTCGACGGATTGGCCGATTCGCTGCGCGCGGCAGGCATCGACGCGTTCGGCCCTTCAAAACAGGCTGCACAGCTCGAAGGCAGCAAGGGCTTCACCAAGGAGCTCTGCAAGCGCGCGAACATACCCACCGCGCGCTACGAACGCTGCACTTCGCTGGAGGCGGCCTGGGGGGCGCTCAAGAAATTCGATCCGCCTTTCGTGCTCAAAGCCGACGGGCTGGCTGCGGGCAAAGGCGTGGTCATCGCCGACACGCGCGAGGAAGCGCAGAATGCGCTGAACGAGATGTTCGATGGCAAATTCGGCAGCGCGGGCAGCGAGGTGGTGATCGAACAGTTCCTGACCGGCGAGGAGGCGAGCTTTTTCGCGCTCACCGACGGTACCGCGATCGTGCCGATCGGCACCGCGCAGGATCACAAGCGGGTGGGCGAGGGCGATCGTGGACCCAATACCGGCGGCATGGGCGCCTATTCCCCCGCGCCGGTGCTGACCGAGGCGCTGCAGGCACATGTGATGCGCGAGATCGTCGAGCCGACCGTGCGAACGCTGCGCGAGGATGGCATGCCCTATTCGGGCGTGCTCTATGCCGGGCTGATGCTGACGAAAGACGGCCCGCAGCTAATCGAATACAATGCCCGCTTCGGCGATCCCGAGTGCCAGGTGCTGATGATGCGGCTGGAAAGCGATCTTGTCGAACTGATGCAGGCCTGCGCGCGCGGCACGCTGGACGAGGTGGCTGCGCCGGTATTGTCGGACGATTTCGCGCTGACCGTGGTGATGGCGGCCGAGGGCTATCCCGGTACGCCGAAAAAGGGCGGCACGATCGATCTGGGCGAGGCGGAAGCTGATGGGGCGAAGGTTTTCCATGCCGGCACGAAGCTGGAGGGCGACACGCTGATAAGCAGCGGCGGCCGTGTCCTCAATGTGACGGCACGCGGCGCCAGCGCGACCGAGGCGCAGGCCAATGCTTATGCCGCCGTCGACGCCATCGATTTTGCGGATGGGTTCTGCCGACGCGATATTGGACAAAGGGAAGTGCGGCGCGAGCAGCACGGATAGCAAGCGGCGATGCTGCTGGCCGCCATAGTATTGCAGAACCTTGCGCTCCTCGCAGTCATAGCGGGCCTCTTGCTCGCGCGCGGGGGTCCGTTCCGGCCGCGCATTGCTATAATTGCAGCCGCGAGCGTATTCATCGGTGGCATGTTTCTGGCGGGAGTGTGGGTTTATCCGCCTCCTTGGGGACGAGCTGTTTATCTTGCGCTCTTTGTCTTGGCGTCTCTTCGCTTTCTTCGGCGCAAGCCCCTTCCAGTGCGAAGGCGACGACTGAATGGTATACTGGTGGCTCCCTGCCTGACTGCGGTCGGGGCCGTGCTGATATGGCAGGGCATTGCCGGCCGGCTCGCCCCTTCCGAAAACCATATCTCACTGGCGCCGCCGCTTGAAGTGTCGGCCGGACATTGCGCGCTGTCGGCAGGTGCCTCGACAGCGTTAAATCTGCATTATGTCGAGAGCGGCTCGACTGCCGCCTCTTTCGAAAAACACTCGGTGGATTTCATAAAGGCGAACCGCTTCGGCTTCCGTACCACAGCGGGAAAGTCCTTTCACCCAAAACCGACGAGCAACGGCGAATACGCAGTGTTTGGGGCCAAGGTTGTCGCGCCCTGCGACGGGACCGTGATAGAAAGCGAGAACGATCGGGCAGATGTGCGGCCGGGGCATCGCTACAGATCGAACGATGGGGCCAATTTGGTAACTCTCGCATGCAAAGGCAGCGAAGTGCTGCTCGCGCATTTCAGGCAGGGCTCGGTCAGGGTCGCGGTCGGCGACCAGATACGCGAAGGTATGTTTCTAGGCGAAGTCGGCAACTCGGGAAACACCGAGGAACCGCACTTGCACATCCACGCACAACTTCGGTCGCCCGACGGTTCGTTGAGCGCGGTCCCGATGCGTTTTAACGGACGCTATCTCGCACGGGGTGATTGCCTCTAGCTCAACGTCACCCCAGCTTCTCAGCCACCAGCGCCTTCAAATCCGCTTCGCTCCTCGCGCCGTAGTGCGAGATGATTTCGGCGGCGCAGATGGCGCCCATGCGCAGACAGGTCTCGAGGCTCTCGCCGCGGGCGTGACCGGTGAGGAAGCCTGCGGCGAACAGGTCGCCCGCGCCAGTCGTGTCGACAACCTTGTCGATCGGCTCGGCAGCCACTTCGGCGCGCTGGCCATTGGCGATGCCGACCGCGCCATGGGCGCTGCGGGTGGCGACGAGGACGGGGATCTGGTCCTTCACCATGGCGAGGCCTGCTTCGAAATCGTCGGTCCCGGTCAGCGTGGCGAGTTCGTGCTCATTGACGAAGAGGATGTCGATCTGTCCCTCTTCAATCAGCGCGCGGAAATCGTCGCCGTGGCGCTCGATCACGAAGCTCTCGCTGGCGGTGAAGGCGACCTTGCGCCCCGCCTTGCGCGCCACCTCGATCGCGCGGCGCATGGCGCTGCGCGGCTCTTCGGGATCCCACAGATAGCCTTCGAGATAGAGAATGCCCGCACTGGCGATCAGCTCGTCGTCGAGCGCTGCGGGCGGCAGGTACTGGCTCGCGCCCAAGAAAGTGTTCATCGTGCGCTCGCCATCGGGCGTCACGAAAATGAGACAGCGCGCGGTCGAAGGCTGCCCTTCGCGCGCCGGCGTGTCGAAATCGATGCCGACCGCGCGGATGTCGTGGCTGAAAACGTCGCCGAGCTGGTCGGCCGCGACCTGGCCGATAAAGGCGCATTGCGCGCCCAGTGCGCTCATGCCGGCCAGCGTATTGGCCGCCGAGCCGCCCGAGATTTCCCTGGCCGGGCCCATCGCCTCGTAAAGCCGCCGCGCGCCGTCCTCGTCGACCAGTGTCATGCCGCCCTTTTTGAGGTCGAGCTCGTCGATCAGCTCGTCGGTGCAGGGGGCCATCACATCGACGATGGCATTGCCGATCGCGATAACGTCGTAGCGGGGTTCGGTCATGGGTACTCCGGCGGGGGGGATTCGAATTGTCGGGCGCCGTTAGCGGTTCGTCGCGCATAGGCCAAGGGCGGCGTTGACTTGGGCCAGGGGCGCGCGCATCCCCGCAGGCGCATGATGTCGCTGCCCACCGCCCTTGCCCTGTCGCTGCGCCAGTTGGGCGATCCGGCAATCCTGAAAGTGTTTGTCAAAACCACGCTGATAACGCTGGCCATATTCGCCGTCGGTGGCGCGGGGCTGTATGTTCTGGTGGAGCGCGCGATCGACAATGTGACGAGCGCCGACACCTTCGGCATGGGTGCGTTGGTCGCAGCAGTGGGAATGATTTTGGCAGGCTGGTTCCTGTTCCGTGTCGTGGCGCTTTTCGTGCTCCAGTTCTTTGCCGAGGATGTCGTCCGCGCGGTCGAAGCGAAGCATTATCCGCAAGCTTCGCATTCCGTCCGAAAAATCCCCCTGCCCGAGGAACTGCGCAATGCCCTGCGCTCGCTGGCGCGCACGCTGTTCGCCAATGGCCTTGCCTTGCCGGTGGCGGGGCTCCTCATTTTGAGCGGGATAGGGCCGTTTATCGTGTTCTTCGCGGTCAATGCGTTTCTACTGGGCCGCGAGTTGCAGGATCTGGCGTGGTTGCCGCATCGCGCCGACCCGGCCGAACTGGCGCCGATGAGCGCTGCGGCCCGTTTTCTTCTCGGCGGAACGGTAGTGGCACTGCTTGCAATACCTTTCATCAACCTCCTCGCCCCCATACTAGGCGCCGCCAGCGCGACCCACATGGTCCACCGCGCGCGTGAGAAAGACATTGATGCGTAAGTCCGCCCTGTTCCTCCTTCCACTGCTCGGTGCCTGCACCACCGTGCCCGCGAGCGTGCCATCCGGGCCGTCCGCATCGCGGCCCTCCGCTTCGCCGCCGCCGCAAGAGGTGCGCGTGGCTCCGACCACTCCCTCCTTCCGCGCGCCGAGAGTGATGAGTGTGCCCGGCCTGGAAGGCGTTATCGGCAGAAACGAGACTGCGCTTGCCAATATGTTCGGTCCGCCACGCCTGAACGTGACGGAAGGCGATGCCAAGAAGCTCCAATTTGTCGGCGAGGCCTGCGTGCTCGACATCTACCTCTATCCGCTGGAGCCGCGCGGCGAGCCGAGCGCGACCTATGTCGACGCCCGGCGCGCGAGCGACGGCCTCGACGTCGACCGCGCCGCCTGTGTGCAAGCGCTCAAGCGCTAACGGCCCCTGCCAAACGCCTTGGGGTGAGCACCCGACTGCCACGAGGCCCCTGATGTGAGCCGCGCTGTCGGAAGGTTTGGATCAGGGCGGTTCGTGGCGAGCGCCCATTGCCTATGGCGGCGTCGATATGATCGGGGAATATAGTGCCTCAGGCACGCTGCTGCGGCGTTATGTGCATGGCCCCGGAATCGACAATCCGTTGGTCTGGTATGAAGGCGGGGGAACGGTCGACCGGTGTTATCTGCATAATGACGAGCGTGGCAGTGTGATTGCGGTGAGCGACGCCTCGGGTGCGATGCTGGCGATCAACAGCTACGATGAATACGGCATTCCCGGCACGGGCGGGCTGGGGCGGTTCCGCTATACCGGGCAGACGTGGTTGCCGGAACTGGGCTTCTACTTCGCGGTTGGTGGCCTCTTCTTCCTGCTGGTTTACAAAGAAGCAGCTGTCGGTCTGCGCATCCTGTTGGATTTCTCTCCGCATTCGGCTTCGCCGAATTAGCCTTTTCGGTATGGACGGCCCTACGGAAAAGATCGACAAGCAGCAGTTCTCCGGTCGGAGATGATGAAAGCTGAAGGATCCTCCCAGCTAAACATGGTTCTCCATGCCCTCAATTGAGCGGCCCCGCTATGTTGCTGGGTCACGCCCGCGCAATGGGTAATCTGACGAGCGCACCGTACGCAGTGGCGGTGAATCGCAGTTCGTTAAGCCAGCGCTATCGAAATGGGCCAACGATTAGCGCCGCTCATCGCCACGTCAGGCGCGCCATGCGGCATCGTCCGCCTCCGCTCTTCGTGCCCGAGCGCACCGAGTCGTATCCTTATCGGCGCCCCCGATCCGAAGAATGCGATTCGGCACCATTACATTTTGACGAAAATATCCTAGGTAGGCGCCAGCGGGGGCGAATAAGGCACAAGGGCCATGGAACGGGTAATCTACAATTTCGACAGCCTGCCACTGCGGCACAGTGCAACGACGGCGCCCAAGCGCCGCTCGATCTACCGTGCGCGGCGCGTGCCCGAACCCCGCATCGGGATCATCTACAATCCGCGCAGCCACCGCAATCAGGGACAGGATCTCGCCTGCGCAGGTGCCGACAGCGTCATGGTGGCGCAACCGCGCACGCGCGACCAGATCGCCCACGCCCTGGCCGGGTTCGCCCGCGACGGGATCGATTTCCTCGTCATCAATGGCGGCGATGGCACCGTTCGCGATGTGCTTACCATGGGCCAGGCGGTGTTTGCCGATCGCTGGCCCGCAATAGCAGTGCTCCCCAAGGGCAAGACCAATGCGCTCAATGTCGATCTCGGCGCGCCTGCCGACTGGTCTCTCGAAGGTGCGATTGCCGCTTATGCGTCGGGCCGGCGGCTAGTGCGCCGCCCGCTCGCGGTGAGCCGCGATGGCGAACAATCTCCTGCAATGCTCGGCTTCATCTTCGGTGCCGGGGCGTTCACACTGGGTATCGAAGCCGGGCAGGACGCGCATTCGCTGGGCTTCTTCAATAGCCTGGCGGTCGGCGCGACCAGCATATGGGGCCTGTTCCAGGGCCTGTTCGGAAGCGATCGGAACAAGTGGCGGCGGGGCACGCAGATGGACTTGTCCTTCCTTCCTTCCGGCACGCCGGTTCCGCGCTCGGCCCATGGCAATCCCGCACGCCGCAGCGTCATGCTGGCCTCGACGCTGGAGCGTATGCCGATGGGCGTCGAGCTTTTCGGCGAACCGCGCCCGGGCCTCAAACTCGCCGTGCTCGATCACCCGCGCCGCCGTGTGCTCGCCGCGCTGCCCGCCATTCTCATGGGCTGGCGGCCCCGCTGGCTTGCCGACGCCGGGCTTCACCAGTTCGATGCCGAGGCGCTGGCAGTCGATGTCGATGAGCCGGTCATTCTGGATGGCGAGGCCTTTCCTCCGGGCCGCTATCGCGTCGGACAAGGGCCGGAACTCACCTTTATCAGCGCGTGAACCGCGCACTGTCGCAGCGGATCGCGATCGCGCTCGATCGCCCGGTACGCGACGAGGTCGCGGCCTATGCCCGGCAGCTTGGGGAAGAGGCCGGCGCGCTTGCCGTGCTGTTCTACGGATCGAATCTGAGGACCGGCTCGCTCGAGGGCGTGCTCGATTTCTATGTCCTGCTGCCCGGCCCCCAGCGCGAGCGCGTGTGGCCGCGGGTCGGCTATCGCGAGTGGGATAATGCGGGGGCGTGCCTGCGCGCAAAGATCGCGACCATGTCGCTCGCGCAATTCACCAGGGCTGCAGAAGGGCAATCGCGCGATACGACGATCTGGGCGCGTTTCGTTCAGCCATCCGCCCTGGTCTGGGTGGCGGACGACGCGGCGCGGGCCGCCGTGCTGGCGGCGCTGGAGTCGGCGGCCGTCACGGCAGGGAGGCTGGCTGCGGCGGTCGGTCCCGAAAGCGGGCCTGCCGACGAGTATTGGCGAGCGCTGTTTCGCGCTACCTATCGGGCGGAATTCCGGATCGAAAAGCCAGGCCGAGAAAATTCGATACTCGACGTCAACGCGGCGCATTTCGACGGTCTGCTGCCGCTCGCTTGGGAGGCTGCCGGGATCGGCTTCACGCGTAAGGGCGGGATGTTACGGCCCGATCTTCCCGCTTCGCAGCGCCGCCGCATCCTGGGCTGGTGGCGCCGCCGCGCGCGGCTCGGCAAACCGCTCAACCTGCTGCGGCTGGCCAAGGCGACCACCACTTTCGACGGCGCTGCCGACTATGCCGCGTGGAAGCTGCACCGACACACCGGCATCGCTCTTGAAGTGACGCCGTTCCGCGCGAAATATCCGCTGCTGGCCGCGCCGGGGGCACTGGTCGAACTATGGCGCAAGCGCCGCGCTCAGCGGTAGCGCATCCGGATCGACATCGTTTTCACGCCCGCGCCGACATCGAAAGCGGTCTTCTTGTAGCTCGGCTTGCCGAGATTGAAGATGTTGATGCTGGGATTGTTCGACATCGCGCCGCCATCGGTGAAGATATCGGTCTTTCCGTTGCCATTGACATCGTGGCGTACCGCGATGCCGTATTTGCCGGGTGCTGGCAGCGGCATGCAGAACGTCATCGACCCTGCCTTGGCCGGCGCCTCCATACGGTAAATCCACCGGCCCTTTTCGAGCCAGTCCTGCTTGGTCCCGCGATAGCTTTGAATGCGGATCGTGCCGGTACTGGTTTTGATACCATTGATCGTCACCCATACGGCCGGGCCGCCGCCAGCGGCGCATTTGCTGGCATCATGGGTGATTTTCTGGCGATATTGCGCATCGGCGGGCGTCGACACGGCCAGTCCCGCGAGCGAGAGCGCTACGATACCCGAAGCCGCGATTTTCGTGCGTTTCATCAGCATTGTTCGTGGTAATCCCTAGGAGACCGGCACATGAGTGCCGGAAGAGCGAGGCGTACGGCCCCGAGATATGGATGCGACTTTACTATATTGCGCTGAATTACGGCTGAATTACTGCGCCACGCATGATTTGGTCGGCATACCCGCGAAAGGGGCAGTCGGCATGCGGCGTGCTTGCGGCCCATGTGGAAAAAGGCTTCGCGCTCGCTTGTTAACCTTCCTTTCGCGCGCGTAGGGCTGGCCAAAGCTCACACGCGACCCGAGGCCCGTGCCCCGCATGACCACTCCGTTGATTTCCCCGTCCATTCTGTCTGCCGATTTCGCCGCCTTGGGCGCGGAGGTGCAGGCGATCGATGCGGCTGGCGCGGACTGGATCCATGTCGATGTGATGGATGGCCATTATGTGCCCAACATCACCATTGGTCCGGCTGTGGTGAAGGCGTTGCGTCCGCATACCGACAAGCCGTTCGACGTCCACCTGATGATTGCGCCGATCGATCCCTATCTGGAGGCGTTCGCCGAGGCCGGGGCGGACATCATCACCGTGCATCCCGAAGCGGGACCGCATATCCACCGCACGCTGCAGGCGATTTCCAATCTCGGCAAAAAGGCGGGTGTCGTGCTCAATCCGGGCACGCCGGTCGAATCGCTCGACTATATTCTGGAAGATGCCGATCTTGTCCTTGTGATGAGCGTGAATCCCGGATTTGGCGGGCAGAGCTTCATCCCTTCGCAGCTTCGCAAGATCGAGGCGATCCGCAAGCGCATCGATGCGCTGGGCAAGCCCATCCATCTGGAAGTGGATGGCGGTGTGAATGCCGAAACCGCGCGGCTTTGCGTCGATGCCGGAGCCGATGTGCTGGTTGCCGGATCGGCGACCTTCAAGGGCGGGCCGTCGCGCTATGCGGCGAATATCGCCGCGCTGAAAGGGCGGCAATGAGCCACGACGCGCGCACTCTTCCGCGCGCGGATGGCAATGCCGCCGACAGCGAAGCCGCGCCGGCCCTGCCGCTCACCGGCATGGCAGAGCCGCTGGTCGATCCGGTGGCCCCCGCCGAACTGGAAGCGGTCGCCGTCGAACCGGCACGTGCGCTGGTCCTGTCCGACTTTCGTCCACCACGCGCAGGCCCCGTCGACAGCGTGGTTCGCTGGGCCTACCGGATCGGCGTGCCCGGCTCGGTGCTTGCGGCGCCGCTGCGCAAGCCCTCTGCCCTGCGCATGCTGGCAACCGTCGCCAGCCCGCTGGAAGGAGAACGTGCCGCGGGGGTGGCTTTGCGGGCGGGGCAATTCCTCGTCCATGGGCTCAAAGTGCCGGTCGACAAGGTCGATTTCGCCAGCAATGCATCGCTGACCCCTCCGGTACAGCGCGTGGTGCAGGGCTTTACCTGGCTGCGCGATCTCGGCGCCTGCGCCCCGCGCGAGGAAGGCGCTGCGATTGGCGAGAAGCTGCTGGCCCGCTGGCTCAAGGCCAATCCAGTTCCCGCCAAGGGGCCTGCATGGAGCGTCGAGCACGCGGGGCTGCGATTGCTGGGCTGGCTGGTTCACGCGCCCCTGCTCTTGGGCGGCGATGCCAAATTGCGCGGACAGGCACTGGAGGCAATGGAAGCGACGGCACGCTTTCTCGACCGCCAGGTGGCCAGCGCCGACGATCGGCTCGGGCAGGTCGCGGGCTGGTGCGCGATCGTGGCAGCGGGCCTGCTCATGCCCGATGGCCGCCCGCGCCGCCTGTTCGGGGAAGCAGGATTGCTGCGCGCCCTTGGCGAACTGGTCAGCGATGATGGCGGCGTGCTTTCGCGCAGCCCGCTCGCGCAGATGGAGGCCATCGCGCTGCTGGTCGATCTGCGCGCCTGCTATGAAGCGGTCGATCGCGATCCGCCGCCCGCGCTCGAGACCATGCTCGCCATGCTGGTTCCCCCGCTTCTCGCTTTGCGGATGGGGGACCGCGGGGTCGGTAGCTGGCAGGGGGGCGGGGCAACCTCGGCCGCGCGGCTCGATGCGCTGATCGCGGCCAGCGGTATCCGTGCCCGTCCCAGCAAGGAGTGCCGTCACTGGGGATATCAGCGTGTGGATGCAGGCAAATCGGTGCTCGTGCTCGATGCGGCCCCACCGCCGCGTGCGCGCCATGCACGCCATGGCTGCGCGTCCACACTCGCCTTCGAACTGTCGCATGGCGAGCAGCGCATCATCGTCAATTGCGGCGGTGGAGAGCTGGCCGGGGGACAGGTTCCGGTGCGCATCGAACAGGGCCTGCGTGGCACGGCAGCCCATTCGACGCTGGTGCTCGACGATGCCAATTCCACTGCCGTGCTGATCAAGGGGCAGATCGGCAAGGGCGTCGAGGAAGTCGATATCGCGCGCACAGCGGTCAAGCAAAAGGGCCGCGATGCGGTGCGGCTCGAAGCTTCGCATAATGGCTATGCCGCGCGTTACGGCCTGATTCATCGCCGCACGCTGTTGCTCGGCGCCGATGGCAGCGGGTTGTCGGGCGAGGACATGCTCGAACCTTCGGGACGGCAGGGCAAGCGCGGCAAGATAGCCTTCGCGATCCGCTTTCACCTCGGTCATGGCATCGAAGCCGGGCTGGCGGACGACAGGCGCGGGGCCGGACTGGCGCTGCCCGACGGAAGGTACTGGCAATTCCGGCTCGGAGGCGATAGCGGCGAGGCGCAAATCGCGATCGAGGACAGCCTCTGGGTCGACGGGCAGGGACGCCCGCGAGCGACCAAACAGCTTGTCGTCGAAGGACTGACATCGCGCAGCGGGGGGCGTTTCCCTTGGCTGCTCAAACGCATGGAATAACCGACACGTGACGGATGTAACGATCAAGCGGGCACTGCTTTCGGTGTCCGACAAGACCGGCTTGGTGGATCTGGGCAAGGCGCTCGCGGCTAAAGGCGTGGAGCTGGTTTCGACCGGCGGCACGGCCAAGGCGCTGCGCGAGGCGGGGCTCGAGGTACGCGACGTCTCCGACCTGACGGATTTTCCCGAAATGATGGACGGCCGCGTGAAGACGCTGCACCCGATGGTCCATGGCGGCCTTCTGGCCGTGCGCGACAATCCCGAACACGCCGCCGCCATGGAAAAGCACGGGATCGGCGCGATCGATCTGGTGGTGGTCAATCTCTACCCCTTCGAAGCGACCGTGATGCGCGGGGCGGAGCGCGACGAGATTATCGAGAATATCGATATTGGCGGGCCGTCTATGGTGCGCAGCGCGGCGAAGAACCACCAGTTCGTCACCATCGTCACCGATCCGGCCGATTACGATACGCTGATCGGCGAACTCGAAGCCGGCGGTGCAACCTCTCTCGATTTCCGCCGCCGATGCGCGGCCAAGGCTTTCGCTGCCACCGCAGCCTATGATTCGATGATCAGCCAGTGGTTCGCCTTTGCCGATCAGCAGCAGCTCTTCCCGGATTTCTTGGCGGTCAACGGCAAGACCCCGGTCGAACTGCGCTATGGCGAAAATCCGCATCAGAAGGCCGCGCTCTACACGCCCTCCGGCCCGCGCGTGCAGGGTATCGCGCAGGCCGAGCAGTTGCAGGGCAAGGAACTCAGCTACAACAATTACAATGACGCCGATGCCGCGCTCGAACTGTGTGCCGAGTTTAGCGGCGGCGATCCGGCGGTGGTGATCGTCAAACATGCCAATCCCTGCGGTGTCGCGCAGGCTTCGACCTTGCTCGATGCGTGGAACGAGGCGCTCGCCTGCGACAGCGTCTCGGCTTTCGGCGGGATCGTGGCGGTCAATACCGAACTCGACGGAGAAACCGCGCGCGCGATCTGCGAAATTTTCACCGAAGTCGTCATCGCCCCGTCAGTCAGCGACGAAGCGCGCGAGGCCTTTGCGAAAAAGAAGAACCTGCGTCTGCTGGTTACCGGCGACTTGCCCGATCCGCGCCGTGGCGGCCTGTCCGTCAAGCCGATAACCGGCGGGCTGCTGGTGCAGACGCGCGACAATGGCGCGATCAGCGAAGCCGACCTCAAGGTCGTCACCAAGCGCGAGCCGAGTGAGCAGGAGCTGAAAGACTGCCTCTTCGCGTGGACCGTGGCGCGCCATGTGAAGTCCAACGCTATCGTCTATGCCAAAGACGGTGCCACGGCCGGGATCGGTGCGGGCCAGATGAACCGCCGCGATTCCTCGCGCATTGCCGCGATGAAGGCCGCCGAAGCGGCGGAGAAATACGGCTGGGACCATAGCCGCACTGTCGGCAGCGCGGTAGCCTCCGATGCCTTCTTCCCCTTCGCCGACGGCCTGCTGGCTGCGGCGGAAGCGGGCGCGACCGCGATCATCCAGCCGGGCGGTTCGATCCGCGACGAGGAAGTGATCGCGGCGGCGGACGAAAAGGGGCTGGCCATGGTCTTCACCGGGATGCGCCACTTTCGCCACTGATCCGGCCAGCGGGTGCTCGATCGCCTGAACCGATCACAACGATCCGATTAAGCGCGTTGCAATGGCAGCGCGTGTAACCACGTCGGCAATCCCGACGAAAGATAATGTATGACCCTCTTCACTCCCGACCTCTATCGCAATTTCGGCATCGGCTTCGGTGCCGGTGCCATCGCCGTGCTGCTTACCAGCGGTGGCGAAATCTTCGCGGCCGTGCCGCAACTGATCGCCGCGATTTTCTGATGCACTGGCGCGCCGCCCTTGCCGCGGCAGCGCTCGGGCTTGCCGTGTCGGCCTGCCAAGAGCCTGCCAGTGCGGCAGAGAAGACGGTCGCGGCGCCTGCCGCCAAGCGTCTCGCCGAGGAAGGCGAAGGGCTGAAAACCGCAGTCTTCGCTGGCGGATGTTTCTGGGGTGTCGAAGGAGTCTTCAGCCACGTCAAGGGCGTGAAGAGCGCTGTTTCCGGCTATCACGGCGGCACCAAGCGGCAGGCGGCGTACAAGCTCGTTTCATCGGGCATCACCGACCATGCCGAGGCGGTGAAGGTCACTTACGATCCCAAGGTGATCCGCTACGATCAGTTGCTTCGCATCTTCTTCTCGGTGGTTGCCGATCCCACCCAGCTTAACCGGCAGGGTCCCGATGTGGGGGCGCATTACCGCAGCGCGCTGGTGCCCCAATCGCGCAAACAGGCCGTGGTGGCCACTGCCTATCTCCGGCAATTGCGCGCGGCCAGGCTGTGGTCGAAGCCGATCGTCACCAAGATCGAGCGCGCCCAGGCCTTCTATCCCGCCGAGCGTTACCATCAGGATTTCATGCTCAAAAACCCCCGCCACGGCTATATCGTGCGCTGGGATGCTCCCAAGGTGAAAGCTTTGAAGGCGCTGTATCCAGGGGTCTATTCGGCGCGCTTCCAGCCGGGCTAGCTTGCGGCGAACGGGCCGGGCGCCTATTTGGGCTCTTCATGGCTATTCACGCACACGCTCACCACGAACATGCAGGCGATGCCCTGCTTGAAGCCGCCCGCCTCACGCTGGTCGACAGCGGCGAGCAATGGACGGGTATGCGCCAGTCGGTGTATGAAGAGCTCGCCCGGCACGACAAGCCCGCCAGCGCCTACGACATTGCCGACAACCTTTCGCGTTCGCGCGGCAAACGCGTGGCCCCCAACAGCGTCTACCGGATTCTCGATCTGTTCGTGCGGACCAACCTTGCCAAGCGGATCGAGAGCGCCAATGCCTATCTGGTCAATACGCATCCCGGCTGTCGGCACGACTGTATCTTCCTGATCTGCGACGATTGCGGGAAGGCAACGCATATCGACGATGATCGCGTGACCGGCGCCTTGCGGGAGGCCGGCAGGGATGCGGGCTTTACCGATGTGCGCCCGGTGGTCGAACTTCGCGGCCTGTGCGATGACTGCGCAGAGTAATTCTCGACGGCAAACCGTTCGTTTTCGTCGACGAACCGTTCATCGACAGTTTCGATTTCCAAGTGTAGAGCAATGGCCATGACAAGCCGCCCCAAGACGCCGTTGCTCGATACGGTCAAAATTCCCGACGGTCTTCGCAAGCTGAAGCAGAGCCAGCTTCGCCAATTGTCCGACGAACTGCGCGCCGAAATGATCGATGCGGTCGGCACGACGGGGGGGCATCTGGGTTCGGGCCTGGGCGTGGTCGAACTGACTACCGCGATCCATTATGTCTTCGACACGCCGACCGACAAGCTGGTGTGGGACGTTGGCCATCAGTGCTATCCGCACAAGATCCTGACCGGGCGGCGCGATCGCATTCGTACGCTGCGCCAGGGCGGGGGCCTGTCGGGCTTCACCAAGCGTAGCGAGAGCGAATACGATCCTTTCGGCGCGGCGCACAGCTCGACCTCGATCTCAGCCGCGCTCGGCTTTGCCATGGCCAACAAGATGCAGAACCGTCCGGGCCGCGGCATCGCGGTCATCGGCGACGGCGCGATGAGCGCCGGCATGGCCTATGAGGCGATGAACAATGCCGAACAGGCGGGCAATCGCCTGGTCGTGATCCTCAACGACAACGACATGTCGATCGCCCCGCCAGTGGGCGGCCTGTCCGCCTATCTCGCGCGGATGGTGTCGAGCAGCGAGTATCTCGGCCTGCGCTCGATGGCCTCGAAGATCGCCAAGAAGCTCGGCCGGCGCGTGTGGGGCGGGCTCGAAAAGGCCGAGGAATATGCCCGCGGCATGGCCACCGGCGGCACGCTGTTCGAGGAACTCGGCTTCTATTATGTCGGCCCGATCGACGGCCACAATCTCGACCATCTCGTTCCGGTGCTGGAGAATGTCCGCGACAGCGAACAGGGGCCGGTGCTGATCCATGTCGTGACGCAGAAGGGCAAGGGCTATGCCCCAGCCGAAAACAGCGCCGACAAATATCACGGCGTTGCCAAATTCGATGTCGTCACCGGCGAGCAGAAGAAGAGCTCGGGCGGCCCGCCCGCCTATCAGAACGTCTTCGGCGAGACGCTGGCAAAGCTGGCAAACGACGATCCGCGCATCTGCGCGATCACGGCTGCGATGCCTTCGGGCACGGGCGTCGACAAATTTGCCAAGGCGCATCCGGACAAGGCGTTCGATGTCGGTATTGCCGAACAGCATGGCGTCACCTTCGCCGCCGGTCTTGCCGCCGAAGGCATGCGGCCCTTCGCGGCCATCTATTCGACCTTCCTGCAGCGCGCCTACGATCAGGTGGTCCACGATGTGGCGATCCAGAACCTGCCGGTCCGCTTTGCGATCGACCGCGCCGGTCTGGTGGGGGCCGATGGCTGCACGCATGCGGGTTCGTTCGACATCACCTACCTCGCCACGCTGCCCAACATGGTCGTCATGGCAGCCGCCGACGAGGCCGAGCTGGCGCATATGACCTACACGGCCGCCGAATATGACGATGGCCCCATCGCCTTCCGCTATCCGCGCGGCGCCGGGACCGGCGTCGAGATTCCCGAGACGCTCGAGAAGCTCGCAATCGGTAAGGGCCGCGTAGTCCGTGAAGGCACCAAGGTAGCGATCCTGTCGCTCGGCGCGCGTCTGGAAGAGGCGAAGAAGGCTGCCGACCAGCTCGAGGCGAAGGGCCTGTCGACCACTCTTGCCGACATGCGCTTCGCCAAGCCGCTCGACACGGCGTTGATCGAAAAGCTGATGCGCAGCCACGAAGTTGTGGTGACGGTAGAGGAAGGCGCCGTTGGCGGCCTCGGCGCGCATGTCCTGACGTTCGCCAGCGATAGCGGGCTGACCGATGGCGGCCTCAAGGTCCGTACCATGCGCCTGCCCGACCTGTTCCAGGACCATGACGATCCGGCCAAACAGTATGACGAAGCGGGTCTCAACGCCCCGCATATTGTCGATACCGTGCTTGATGCACTGCGCCACAACAGCGCCGGTGTGGAAGAGGCGCGGGCCTGATCGGCACGCGGCCGGCGGAAGCTCGCTAGTCCGAACGCGTCTCCTTGTCGGCAAGCCGCGCGGCAAGCCGATCGAGATCGCGGCTGCGGGGGTGCCCTTTACGGTAGGCGGCCCAAAATGACGGCATTGGAAGGTAGTGGCTGCCCAGCCGCACGAGTTCGCCCCGCGCCAACCGATCCATGACCAGCCGTTCCGACAGCAGGGCGGCGCCAAGGCCTGCTGTCGCAGCGCCGATGGCATGGCTTTCCTCGCTGAAATCGCCCGCAATGACGAGCTCCTCTTCGGACGCGATTGTGTCGAACCATTGATGCCAGGCAGGGGCAGGCCGTTCGCGCACGGTCCAGCGATACCGGATGAGCGGCAGTTCGCGCAGCTCGACATCCTCCGGCGCCGGGGCATACCGCTCGACCAGCGCAGGCGCCGCGACCGCGATCAACCGATCGCCGAACAGCCGGTGCCAGACATGGTCCGAATCGGGCTGTTCCTGGGTGCGGATAGCCAGATCGACATCCCCACCATCGAGGCTCGCCGGGCGGTTGTCGGCCTCCACGATCATGTCGAGCCCGGTATCGGCGCGGAGCTGGGCCTGGCGGGGGGTGAACCACTCGGCTGCAAAGCCCATCGTCATCGAGATGACGAGCGGCCCCGGCCTGGCGCCAGAGGTGTGCATGATCGCCGCCTCCATATTGTCCAGTGCATCGCGGATCGCGGGATAGAGCAGCGCGCCCTTGTCCGACAAATGCAGGGGACGGGGATGGCGATGGAACAGTGGCGCGTCGAGCCACGCCTCCAGCTTGCGGACCTGGTGACTTATGGCTGTCGGGTCGAGATCGAGTTCCTCCGCTGCGCGCCCGAAATGCAGGTGACGCGCGGCAGCTTCGAAAGCGCGCAGGGCGTGAAAAGGCGGGAGGCGGCGTATGGCGGTTTTCCTGCGAAGATGAATGAAATTCATCTCATGCCTGAACGAACGCCAATGGCCAAGTGCGGGTCAATTGCCCAGTTGGCGGGCGACCAACCGCCTATTGAAGGAAACCGCCATGACCAATCTGCTAAGGATCGATGCCAGCGCCCAATCCGAAGATCGCTCGCTGACCCGGCAACTCACCAGCCTTTTCACCCGGACGTTTCTCGAAACCGCGCCCGATACGGCGCTGGTATCGCGCGATGTCGGGCATTCCCCGCCCCCCTTCGTCGATAGTCGGTTCATACATGCGGCCTTCACCGCGCCAGACCAGCGCGAGGCCTGGATGGATGATGCGCTGGCGACGTCGGATCGCCTGATCGACGAGGTCGTCGCGGCGGACATCATCGTCATGGGCGCGCCGATGTACAATTACGGCATGCCAGCCGCCCTGAAGGCCTGGATCGATCAAGTCGCCCGTATCGGCAGGACCTTTTCCTTCGATCTGGATCGCGGGGATTTCCCCATCGAGCCGATGCTGTCGGGAAAACGGCTGGTGGTTCTGTCCTCGCGCGGCGAATTCGGCTTTGCCCCCGGCGGGATCCGCGCGCGCAAGAACGCGCTCGATCCCGCCATTGCCGCCTGCGCCCATTATTTCGGTGTGGACGAAACGGCGATTCGATCCATCGCTATCGAGTATCAGGAATTCAAGGACGACCGGCATCATGCCTCGATCGTCGATGCCCGTGAGAGAACGGCCGCCCTGGCACGCCAACTCGCCGCCGAGGCATCGACCGGGAGCGAAAGCGAGCCGAATTTGCGCGCCTTGGAGCTTAATCTGTCGGACGGGATGTGACACAAGGCGCCTTTCTGCTTCACCGCTTCGAAGGACCGCCGCGAATGAGCTTGCTCACGATCGAAACCGCAGACCATGTCACCACTCTCACGCTCAACCGGCCCGATACCATGAATCCGCTCGGGGCAGCGGGCGATGGCGATACCTTCGCCGCCGCCTGCGACGCGATCAATGCGGATATGGAGGTGCGCTGCGTGATCCTGACGGGGGCCGGGCGGGCGTTCAGCGCGGGCGGCGATATCAAGGCGATGAAGGAACGCACCGGCACTTTCGGCGGCACCGCGCCCGAGATCTCGGACGGCTATCGGAACAATATCCACAAGGTGCTGCGTGCGCTTTACGGCCTGCGCGTGCCCCTGATCGCGGCGGTCAACGGCCCGGCGATCGGCTTGGGCTGCGACCTTGCCTGCCTGGCCGACATGCGCCTCGCTAGCGAGCGTGCGAAATTCGGCGTGACCTTCCTCAAGCTCGGCATCATCCCGGGCGATGGCGGCACGTGGATCCTGCCGCGCATCATCGGCGAAGCGCGTGCGGCCGAGCTGTTCTATACCGGCGATGTGATCGACGCCGCCACCGCGCAGGAATGGGGCCTGGTCAGCCGGGTGGTCGAGGGCGACAGCCTTATGGACGAAGCCCACGCACTGGCGGCCAAGGTCGCCGCCATGCCCCCGCATGCGCTGCGGCAGGCCAAGAACCTGATGCGGCAGGGGCGCTCGATCTCCTATGACAGCGCGCTGGAGATGGCCGCCAATACGCAGGCGCTGATGCACCTGACCGAGGATCACATGGAAGGGATCGACGCGCTGCTGGAAAAACGCGCGCCGCGCTTCACCGGGGGGTAGTTTCCCTGTCGTCCCGCCGCTGCGCTGTTTGAGGACTTACCCCACCCAGCGCCAGATTCCGGCGGGAATGCCATTGGCGTGGATGTGCCCGTAAGTCGCGGCCAGCCATATGGCGATCCCGCCGATCCACGCACTCGGCCCCGCCTTTGCGAAGCCCGACAGGCACGGCCAGTAATGCGTGCGGCTTTCCCAGTCCGCCCAGGCTTCGCCCATGAGCGCTTCCTTCTTGCGGTCCTGCAGATAGGCGCCGACCAGGGCGAGAAAACCCAGCGCGCCCGCCAGAACGAGCTGGCGCGGTGTCGGGCTCGTCAGAATGTGCATCGCCGCCCACAGCGCAAAGCTCCACATCATCGGATGGCGGGTAATGTGAAACACCCCGTGGACCGGCAGAGCGGCATTGGTCGCAGCTTTCGGATCGGGCAATGCGGGGTTGCGCACGAAGCTGCCCGCGAACAGCACCGAAGCAAACAGCATGATCGCCGTCGCGGCGATCCATATGCCATCGCCCATTCCGTTCCATAGCGGCGTACCGCCGGGGCCGACCGCGCGAAAGGCGAGCACTGCCCAGACGAAGGTCGCCAGCGCAACCAGCGAATAGAGCCCGCGAAACCCGTTTTCGCCGATCACCGAGACCAGCGGCACCCGCAATGGGTGCGACAGCACAAAATGCGTGCCGACGAAGGCGACCGATCCGGCGATCAGAGACAATAGCGGGTCCATGATATCCTCCCCCTCAAGATTGCGGGCAGGCTATCACAGCCAACGAGCCGGGCAAGCGAAGTCGATCAGCGTCCCTCGATGCCGATCAGCTTGACCGTGAACAGCAGCGTCGCGCCGCCGGGGATCGGCCCTTTGCCCCCGGCGCCATAAGCGAGATCCGCAGGCGCGGCGATTTCGATCGTGTCGCCCACGCCCATTTCGGGGATCGCCATCTGCCAGGCCTTTATCAGTCGGCCCAGCGGGAAGGTGGCGGGCTCGCCGCGCTCGAAGCTGGAATCGAACGTTTCGCCATCGATGAAGGTGCCCGCATAATGCACGGTCACCGTGTCTTCGACACGCGGCTTCGCCTCGCTCGCGGCATACTCGACATAACGCCATTTGAGCCCGCCCGGCATCGTGTGCCAGCCGTCTTCGTGCGAGAGACCCGCGAGATGGGCCTGCTGCGCGTTCATCCAGGCGATGTCCTGCGACCGGTCGGGCTTATCCTGCGCCGAGAGCGCATGGAAGCCGACCGCAGCGGCTGCCGCGCCGAGCGCGAGCAGGGTGGTGCGCATTTCTCTCACGTCCTTACCAATCATAAGCTTTCGGAAGGTCGCTCTCGTCGAGATCGCGATAGCGTTCCTTGAGGCGGCTCTGATGATTGTCGAGCGGCTGCTCGACGCCATCGATGAACACCTTCACCGGCATCGAACCGACTTCGAGTGGATCGCCGTCCCAGATCACGAGGTCGCCCATCGCGCCCGGCGCCAGCACCCCGGCCTTGCCGGCCATGCCACTGATCGCGGCGGGGACCGAACTGATCGCGGCGAAAGCCTGGCCCCAGCTCAGGCCATCGGCGCCCGGAATGCGGGTCAGCGCGACGAGATTGCCGGCATATTGGTTGAGGTTGCGCGGGTTCTCCATGGCGGCGGCATTGATCGCCACCTTCACGCCCGCCTTCACCATGCGGCCGATATTCGACTGGGTGCTGGCGAGCTGATCGAACCCCTGCGGCAAATCGTCCAGCCCGTCCGCGATGACCGGCACGCCTGCCGCGGCGATTTCGCGCGCCACGAGCCAACCCTCGCTCGCGCCGACAAGGACCATGTCCAGCCGCGGGAATTCCTGCTTGAGGGCCAGGGCGCTGCGGATGTCGGCCGCACGCTCGACCATGACGTAGAGCGGCTGCTCGCCCCGTGCCACGGGCACCAGCGCCGCTGCGTCGAAGCGCGTCAGCAGAACGTCCGAAGCGCGATCGCGAGCGGTGCGCGCCATACGGCGGTCGATGCCGATATCGTCGCCTTGCCGGGTGATCCCTCGCCCGCCGCCCGGGCTTGTGATCGTACCATTGCGCTCGAACTCGCCCGCTTCGAGCAGGGCGTTGCGGAAAAGCGCCTGGGCCGAGGCGCGGCTACCGCCCGCAAGGCGTGCACCGCCTTCTCCCAATTCGACCACCTGGAATGCGCGAGGGCGGGTAACCGCCTGGGCATCGGAACCCAGATCGATGATTGCCCCCTGCCCTGCGAAAATCGACCCGCTGGCGGCCCCCGACACGGCGGCACGGGTTATCCCGGCTGCCCGGTGAATGAGGATATGCTGCGAGGCAGGATTGACGACAGGGGCGACATCCAGCGCCGCACTGAAGGGCGATCCGCCCGCGCGGATATCGTTGGATTCGCGCACAGCGCCAACGTCCCACAGGCCGAGATTGGTGACCGTGGCGAAAAGGCCGGGCGTGACCCACGTGCCGCTCCCGTCGAGCACCTGCACACCGGCAGGCACGGCGACACCGGCACCTGCTGCCACGACCTTGCCACCGCGGACCACGACCGTGGCGCCTTCGACGGGGTCGGAGCCGTCGCCGGTGGCCACGGTGGCATTGGTGATCGCGACATTCTGCGCGGTGGCGGGGGTGGCGGCGAGTGCGACGAGGCCGGCCGCCAAGGTCAGGGCGCGCTTCATTTCACATCTCCTTCACCCGGCTGGCCCAGTTCAAAATCGCTCACCGGCCGCCGCTTGCGGTCCATTGCATCATACATCAGCGCGCCGTCGATCCAGACCTTTTCGGGCCGGGCATAGACCGATAGCGGATCGTCGTTCCACAGCACCACGTCGGCCATCTTGCCGGGCTCCAGGCTGCCGGTCATTTCATCGATACCCATCGCCTTGGCGGCGTTAAGCGTGATCCAGCCGATCACTTCGGCATCGGGAATGTCGATCCCCACCCGGCGTCCTGCGGCCTGGGCCTTGGCGGCTTCCTGATTGAGCCGTTGGATACCATTAGCATCGTCCGAATGGACCACCACGCAGGCGCCGGCCTGGCGCAGGAAGGCGGCGTTTTCGAGAATACCGTCATAGGCCTCCATCTTGAAGCCGTACCAGTCCGCCCAGATCGCGCTGCACACGTCGTTTTCGCGCAGCAGATCGCCGATCTTGTAGGCCTCGACCGCGTGGTGGAAGGCGGTAACCTTGTAGCCCATCTCCTTGGCCATATCCATGACCAGCGCCATTTCGTCGGCGCGATAGCAGTGGTTGTGGATCAGGATCTCGCCGTCGAGCACGCCCTTGAGCGTTTCCTTGCCCAGATCGCGCTTTTTTCCGTCATAGGCCTGCGCATCGAGCCACATCTGGCGATTGACCGCGAAATTGCCCATGCGGGTGGAAGGAGTGCGCCCCTTGCCGCCATAGACGCGCTTGGGATTCTCGCCGCAGGCCATTTTCATGCCGTAGGGCGCGCCGGGGAATTTCATTCCTTGAACCGTGCGGGCGGCAACGTTTTTCAGCGTGACCGAGCGCCCGCCGGTGAGGTTGGCCGAGCCGGGCAGGATTTGCAGCGCGGTGATCCCGCCATTGGCCAACGCGCGGGTGAAGCCCGGATCCTGCGGCCAGACCGAATGTTCGGCCCAGACTTCGGGAGTCATCGGTTTGGTCGCTTCGTTGCCGTCGGAATGGGCGGCAACGCTGGGCGTTGGATAATCGCCGAGATGCGAATGGATATCGATGATCCCCGGGGTTACGAATTTGCCGCTGCCGTCGATCAGGTCGTAGCCCTCGGTCGAAAGCGAGGCATCGCCGATGGCCACCACCTTGCCATCGCGAAACAACACCGTGCCGTTGTCGATCCGGCCACCTGTGCCATCGTAGACCGTCGCCCCGACGAGCGCCGTCGGGCGGCCGGGATAGGGCGTGTAGGTCGACGGGAAGGGCGCGTTGCCGTCCGCCCCAACGGGCGCGTCCCAATCCTTCGCCGAAGCGGATGCGACGCCATCGCTCCCGCCGGTGGTCGAGCATCCGGCGACCGCCAAGGCAGCCGCACAAGCGAGCGAAACGTGTTCTTTCATGAAACCCCCAATGCAGTCGGACCGGAGCATTGCTGCCCCGGTCCGGTGGGTCAATTGGTATTGGTCGAGGAGAATCGGCGTTCCGACGATTCTCCTCCGACGGGCGATCAGGCGCGGCTGGTCGGGTGGATGCCCGCTTCCTGCGCCTCGAGCCCGGCTTCGGCCTGCCCTTCGAGGGCGTCGTCCTTGAGCGTGTCGAGATGCATCAGCTTCTTGATCAGCGGGCTGATCACCATCACACCGACACCGATCACGACGGCGTACCAGCCGACGGTCGAGTAGACGCCAAGCACGACCTGTTTGCCCGCTTCCTCGCCGACGCCTTCCGCGCCGGTCGCCGCCGCGATGAGGCCTGCGGCGAAGTTGCCCGTGGCCGAGGCGAAGAACCAGGTGCCCATGATGAGCGAGGCCATATGGGTCGGGCTCAGGCGGTTCATCGCGCTGAGGCCCACGGGGCTGAGGCACAGTTCGCCGGTGGTGTGGAGCAGGTAGATCAGGAAAATGAAGATCACCGGTGTCGGCACATTCACGCCGACGCTTTCCGCGCCCCAGACCAGGACGAGGAAGCCGAGGCCGACCTGGATCACGGCGAGGCCGAACTTCATCGGAGTGCTGGGTTCGGCACCTTTACGGGCAAGCCCCTGCCACAGCATGGCGAACAGCGGCGCCAGCAGCACGATGTAGATTGCGTTGATCGACTGGAACATCGAAGCGTTGACGCCCTGCGTGTCGACATGGCGATCGGTGAACAGGTTCAGGCTCGACCCGGCCTGTTCGAACAGCGCCCAGAAGACGATCGAGGTCAGGATCAGGAACATGGCCGCGAAAATGCGGTCACGTTCCTGGCTGGGCAGTTTGGTCACTGCGGTGAACAGGACGTAGAGTACCAAGCCGCCGCCGAAGGCGCCCAATACGTATCCGACGAGTTCCTGATACTGGATCGCAGCCCAGCAGAGCAGGACCATGGCGAGGCCGGCCCCGTAGATTCCCCATTCCCTGGCGCCCTTGATCTTGGCGGGATCCTTGGGTTCGCCCTTGCCCAGCAGGAGCGGCTTGCCGATCACGAAGAATACGAGGCCCAGCAGCATGCCGAAACCGGCAAGGCCGAAGCCGTACTGCCAGCCATAGGTCTGGCCGAGATAGCCGCAGATGATCGAGGCAGTCGCTGCGCCGACGTTGATGCCCATGTAGAAGATCGTATAGGCCGGGTCGCGGCGAACATCGGTGCGCGAATAGAGCTGGCCGACGATCACCGAGATATTGGCTTTCAGGAAGCCCGAGCCGACGATGATCAGCGCCAGGGCAAGCCAGAAGACGTTAATCATCGGGTCGGCCTGGCCACCCGATCCTTCGAACGCCATGAAGAAGTGGCCGAAGGTCAGCAGCACCGCCCCGAACAGCACCGCCTTGCGCTGCCCGAGATACTGGTCGGCGAGATACCCGCCGACGACGGGGGTGATGTAAACCAGCGCGGTGTAGGCGCCGTAGATGATCGAGGCTTCGCTGTCGCTGAACAGCCAGTGCTGCACCAGATAGAAAATCAGCAGCGCCCGCATGCCGTAATAGGAAAAGCGTTCCCACATTTCGGCCATGAAGAGAAGAAACAACCCCTTGGGGTGTCCGATTACTTCTTCCTGCGGGCGGGTAACGAGCACGACGCCGCCGATGAGAAAGGCTGCAAGCGCGATCACGGCAACCCTGAATGCCCACATTTCGAATGCAGAGCCGAATGTGAAGAACATGCCTTCGATCATATGATTCCGGTGTCCCTTATTTTTGTCCGGAGTCGCGCGACCACGCCGACCCTCCCCAAGAGAAGCGCGCACCGTAACGGTTTCGCGCCTTATGTGAAGCATTAGTTACACTCGTGACTGTTTCCGCGGGCCGAAAGCGGGCGGGAGCGCTCTCGGGGGGAACCTTGTGCGCCGCGCTGTATTATGTCACTGTAGCAGCCTGTCGTCGGGGAATCGCCATGTCCAACCAATCCAAGCCGGTCTATCTCAAGCTGCGCGACATGATCGCGGCTGCGATCATCGATGGCCGCTATGCCGAGGGCGAAATGCTGCCTTCCGTGCGGGCGCTGGCGGCGGAAGAGGGCGCCAACCCGCTGACGGTGGCCAAGGCCTACCAACAATTCCAGAACGATGGGCTGGTCGAAGTCCAGCGCGGCGTAGGCATGTATGTCGTGAGCGGTGCCGCCGATCGCCTGCGCCAGTCCGAACGCGAGGCCTTCCTGTCGGAGGAATGGCCCGAAATCCGGGCGCGGATGGATCGTCTCGGCGTTTCGGCGAGGGAACTTCTCGCCGACGCCTGATGGCAATGGCGAAAATATACAATCGCGAACTTGCGGGCGCCGGTGGCTTCTGCCACAAGTCATCTCGTTGGAATCGAGCGCAAAAGCACAATTCCTTCAGGGGCGCATCGTGTGAACGAATTGTTGCGGCTATATCGGCCGGGAGACGCCAGATGATCCGATCCGAACTTCTTTCCGCCCTCGCACAGGACAATCCCGAGCTGCGCGCCGAAGAGGTTGAACAGGTCGTCGATATTTTCTTCGAGGAAATAGCCCAGCGCCTGACCGAAGGTGGCCGGGTCGAATTGCGCGGTTTCGGGGCTTTTTCCACGCGCGAGCGCGAAGCGCGCAAGGGCCGCAACCCGCGTACCGGCGAAACGGTCGATGTACCGGCCAAGCGCGTGCCCTATTTCAAGCCGGGCAAGGATATTCGCAGGCGCCTCAACGAAGGCTAAGCGTCCCAAGAAAACGAGAATGCGATAGGACGTTGCTCCCATGCCGGGCAGCGATTAGGGCGGCCTGGCGCTGGCGGGTGTGGCGGAATGGTAGACGCCGGGGACTTAAAATCCCCTGAGCTTTGCTCGTGTGGGTTCGAGTCCCACCACCCGCACCAGCCCTTACCTTGCTACCCGCATTTAGTCCCAACCGATTTTCTAGGCATTAACCCCTATTCGCGTATTAGCTGGGCTCAAAGAGACTTTGAGCAAGATACACTTGGCAGCAATTGCGAAGCCAGTTATTTTGAGGAATACGCAAGGCGATGGAGTATACTAGCGGACTCGCCATGAACCAAGAGAGTACTGCGCCCCCGGGCGATCAGCGCGGAGCGCCGCGCTTCACCTCGCTCATCCGGGCGGCGAAGTTGGTCTGCGGCCAAGGTGAGTTCGTTTGCGTAATTCGCGACGTCTCGGCGACCGGCGTGTCCGTGCGTACGTTTCATCCGCTACCGACGGACAAAACTGTTGCGCTCGAGCTGCAGAATGGCGAGAGCTACGAATTGCAGCTCGTCCGCGGCGAAGGGTGCGAAGCCAGCTATCAGTTCGACCGGCCCATTGTCGTCGAGCGCTTGATCCATGAAGACTGGCACTATCCCAAACGACAACTTCGCCTGAACATCACACTCCCGCTCAAAGTGAGCGCGCTCACCGGCAGCGCGGAGGCCATAACCCTCAACATCTCGCAGCAGGGCGCGCGGATCGAATGCGACGCTGTGTTTGCCATTGATCAACGCGTGACGATCAGTTGCGAACACCTGCCCGACATTCGCTGCAAGGTCCGCTGGCGCAAGGACAGCAATTATGGCCTCGTTTTCGAAGACACTTTCTCGTTGCGCGAATTCGCCATGCTCGCCGCCCGGGTGCAGTGCCCTGTCCTGTTGCAGAACGATCCGTCCTAGGCTCGGCTCCGGGATGATATGGCCGGACGAAACCGGTCTGCGGGTTTAACCGGGCAGGCGCCGCGCCAACACTCACTCTCGATCCACGCGTTACGCCGGCCTGAAATCGAGCGTGGCCCCGTTAATGCAATGACGCTTGCCGGTCGGCCGTGGTCCATCGTTGAAGATGTGGCCCAAATGGCCGCCGCACTGGGCGCAGTGCACTTCGGTGCGCGGATAGCCGATTTTGTAATCGGTGCTGGTGCCAACGGCATCCCTGCCGATCGCCTGCCAGAAGCTGGGCCATCCGGTGCGCGAATCATATTTCGCTTTCGAACTGTAGAGGGCATTGCCGCAGCCGGCGCAGACGAAGGTTCCGGCGCGTTTCTCGTCATTGAGCGGCGAGGAATAGGGTCGCTCGGTCCCGGCCCGACGCAGAATCTGGAATTCCTGCTTGCTGAGCCGTTTTCGCCACTGCGCTTCCGACAGTGTCACCGGAAAGTCCTTCGCCTCGGCACGGCCCGATCCGCAGGCGGTCAGCGCCACGAAGCTGGCAGATGCACCGATCCAGCCGAGCAGACGGCGACGGTCGAAAGAGATATCGGTCATAATGCGCCGGTTCATGACGTGGGACCTTGGCGCCCCACGTCTGAACCTACGCTTGAACCGGCCCGTCGGTTACGGGGCCGGGATCAGAACTCTTCGATTTTTACTTCGAGCTTGCGGAAGCCGTGGACGAAGTTCGCCCGCACCCGCTCGACATCGCCAACCACTTTCACGCGCATGCGGCGCTTGTGGATTTCCTCGAGCAGAACCCGGAGCTGGAGTTCGGCCAGACGTGCCCCGACACAGCGATGAATGCCGTAGCCGAAGGCGATATGGCGCCGGGCGTTCTCGCGCGTGATGTCCAGCTTGTCGGGATTGTCGAAGACTTCCTCGTCGCGGTTGGCGGAAATGTACCACAGGACGACCTTGTCGCCTTTTTTGATGGTTTGCCCGAACACTTCGGTATCTTCGGTGCAGGTCCGGCGCATATGCGCCAGCGGGGTCTGCATGCGCAGGATTTCCTGCACCGCATTGGGAATGAGATCGGGCTGCTGCTCGAACAGATCGCGCTGGTCGGTATTCTTGTCGAGCTGGTAGATGATGCCGCTCATGGAATTGCGCGTGGTGTCGTTGCCGCCCACGATCAGCAGGATCAGATTGCCCATGAATTCTTCCGGGCTCATCTTGTTCATCGCTTCGGAGTGGATCATCATCGAAATGAGGTCGTCGCCGGGCTCCTTGTCCTGCGTGCGCTCGATCCAGAGCGACTGGAAATAGGCCGCCATCTCGTTGAGGAAGCCCCAGCGCATCTCGTCCAGTTCGCGGACCGTGGCCAGTTCGGTATCGCCCGACCAGTCCGACCAGAAGGTCAGCAGACGGCGGTCTTCCCAGGGGAAGCCGAACAGAATCGCCAGCATGCCGGTGGTAAGTTCGATCGAAACCTTGTCGACCCAGTCGAACACCTCGCCGCGCGGCAGCGAATCGAGCAGTTCGCCGGTCCGCTGGCGAATCTCACCTTCCATCTCGGCCATGCCGCTGGGCGTAAATTTGGGGGCGACGGTGCGCCGCTGTCCGGTGTGCTGCGGCCGGTCCATGGCAATGAACATGGGCAGTTCGCGGCGTTCCTCGATGCCCGCTTCGGCCAGCTCCTCATCGGTCAGACGGTTGAGGATAGTGATACCGCCATATTCCCAGCTCGAGGAAAAGACATCGGGCAGCGCCTCGATATGCTGAATCGCCTTGTGGCTGACCACCGCCCAGTAAGGGCCGAACGGACTTTCGGGAATATAGTGCAGCGGCCCCGCTTCGCGCATTTCCCGGAAAATGGGCTGCCAGGTGTTATCGGCGTAAATGTCGCTGCGGCTGACATCCCATTTGTGGGGATGGTCGAGCTTATGCTCCGGGTGCTCTTCGAAATGCTTTTTCAGCGCTTCGTATGCAGTCGGCGAAGTGCGGCACTGCGGGCGTTCGATTGCGGCTGTGGCCATATGTCTCTCTCCTCGTGGGAGCGACTCCATTCGGTCGCCCTCTCCTCGGCATCCATCCTGCCCTAACTGACAGGCGAGTCAATAGTGCGTTGCAAATCGCCACTCACCGGAGCGCGCATCGCTTCGCCGCGATTGTCCCAGCCGGGCCGCTCAGGCGGGCTTCGTCCCGCCGACATGCCCCTTGACCGCCCGCCCGCCTTTGCCGGATTTCATTACCCGGCGGCGGAAGATCAGCGCGCCGAAGCGAACGAAGAGAAGGACGCAGAGCGCCTGCCATGCCAGTGCGAGCGCATGCGGCCACAGCGCTTCCGACTGGGCCGCGCGGGCGAGCATGGCGAAGGGCGAGGATAGCGGGAAGACCGCCGAAAAGAGCTCCATCGGCGATCCCGGCCGCGTGATCGAGGATGCCGCGAGGAAGAACACCAGCAATTGCGCCATCGTCACCGGCATGGATAATGTCTGCACCTCGCGTACGGTCGCCGCCATTCCGCCGATCGTGAGAAAGAGCGACCCCAGCAGGAGGTAGCCCATCGCGAAATAGGCAATGCCGATCGTGACGAAGAGCGGCCAGCCCAGCGCCGGTTCGGGCAGTCGGGGCAAGGCTTCGCCCGCGAGCAACGCGATCGCTCCGCCAAACATGGCCCATACGGCAATGCCGACGAAACTGACGCCGAGCATGGCTACCAGCTTGCCGAGGAACACCGCATCCATGGGAATCGCTGCGGCGAGCACCTCGATAACCTTGTTGGCCTTTTCCTCGACCAGATTGGACAGCACCATACCCGCGAGCAGCATCATCAGCAGGAACAGAAGCAGTTGTCCCGCCTGGGCGGTGCGAATGCGGTCGGTCCTGACGGCAGCGGTGCTGGTTGCCACCGGACGCGCCGTCACTTCGGGATAGGCGGGGATGTCTCGAGCGCCCGCTTGGGCGGCAATCATCGATATCGGCCCGCTCCAATGCGCGATCGCTTGTGGCGGAGCGGTGATCTGAGGCGCATTCGGCGTACCGCTGACCACCGCGCTGTAATTCTTGCCGGGTTCGCGCAGAATCTCGCTCGGGCGGGCGGTGCTGGTCGTCACCTCCAGATCGGGCAGAGCGGTGCCGACCCTCGGGGCGAGCCGGGCGCGTGCCTCGACCATTGCCGTGGCATCGGCTTCTGCCATCGCTACGGCCACCAGCCGGGTATTCGCATCGCGTTGCACCTGCCCGCCGATCCCTCCGGCAAGCACACCGATCCCGATGGGGAATAGCGGGCCGAGCAGGAAGAACAGGAAGGCGCGGCTAAACAGGATGGCGTGGAAATCGCGCCGTGCGACGACGCGGGCGGCTTCGAAGCGTGACAGACGGGTCGTGTCGTTCAACGGCTTTCTCCCGCCGCAGCGTCCTGTTCCAGCGCGCGCGCCGCGGCTTCTCCGGCGATTTCGACGAAGGCGTCGTGCAACCCGGCGCGCTCGATCGACAGGGACAGAATACCCGCCTCGCCGTCGATCAAGCGCTTGAGCAACGCCTCGATTCCCGTCTCGGGCACGGGGAAATACCAGAAATGGCTGTCGTCGCCTCTGCGGTCGTGACGTGCGTCATCGGGCAGCGCCGTCCGCCAGACCCCTTCGCTGGCGTGGGTTTCCAGCCGAACCTGCGCGGGGATACGATCGCGCGCGGCATCGACCGATCCGGCATAGGGTACCTTGCCCGCCGCAATGATCGCCACTTCGTCGCACAACCGTTCGGCATGATGGATGACGTGGGTCGAAAAGATCACCGTCACGCCATCTTGGGCGAGTTCGCGAATCATGACCTCCAGCTTGCCCTGATTGATAGCATCGAGCCCGCTAAAGGGTTCGTCGAACACCACGAGGCGGGGGCGATGCACGAGCGTGCCGAGCAATTGCACGGTCTGCGCCATTCCCTTCGAAAGCTGACGGATTTGCCGGTCGATCGCGTGGCCCAGCCCATGGCGTTCGAGCAGTTCGCGCCCGCGCGCCCTGCCTTCGTCGAGCGACAGCCCCCGCAACGCGCCCATGAAGGCGATTGCCTCGTCGCATTTCATGGCTGGATACAGCCCGCGCTCCTCGGGCAGATAGCCGATCAGTTTCGCGACTTCGTGCGGGCGGTCGTTGCCGAATACGCGGCGGACCCCCGAATCGGGATCGATAATGCCCAGCAACATGCGCAATGTGGTGGTCTTGCCCGCGCCATTGGG
>CAMYIQ010000309.1 GCA_947258465.1 uncultured Erythrobacter sp. | reverse complement strand
CTCGCGGCTGAATATCGCGCGCAGCATGTCGAATCCTCCGCGCTCGAGGATTTCATCGCCGAACGACGCGGCGATGCGGACTGGCGCGGCTGCAATATCACCATGCCGCACAAGCAGGCGATCATGCCGCTCATGGACCGGCTGGAACCCCTCGCCAAACGTGTCGGAGCGGTCAACACGGTGGTTAAGGCGTCCGATGGCAAGCTGGTCGGGCGGAACACCGATGTCGCAGGATTTCTGGAACCGCTCTCGGTTCGCCTGCGTGCCAAGCACTATTTCCGCATGGCTCGCGTGATCGGAACCGGCGGCGCGGCCCGGGCCATCGCGGCCGGATTGGTCGGAGAGGGGTTCACACTGGTTCTGGCGGGCCGAAACCCGGACAAGGCGCGAGCTTTGCTCGCTGAGCTGGATCCGGGGGGGGAACACCATACCGCTCCGCTAAGCCATTTTGCCGACGCCACCGATTTCGCCTTCGATGACCGCGAGGGATGCTGCGATCTCGTCGTCAACGCCTCCCCGCTCGGCATGCGCGGGCAACCCCCCCTCGCCTTCGACTGGTCCCACGCTCCGCCTGGCTCGATCGCTTACGATATCGTCACCGATCCGGTGGAAACCGAATTCCTGCGCAAGGCGCGCGAGGCCGGCTTCGAAACCATAGACGGTCTCTCCATGCTGATCGGCCAGGCCGCGGCGGCGTTCACCCATTTCTTCGGTGTCGAACCGCCACGCGATTATGATGCGGAACTGCGTGAAAGGCTGTTAACGTGACCCGTCCCCTCATTATCGGCCTCACCGGGTCCATCGGCATGGGCAAGTCGACCGTCGCCGCCATGTTCGAAGCGGCGGGTGTTCCGGTGTTCGATGCCGACGCGGAGGTCCGCGCCATGCAGGGGCCGGGGGGCGCATTGGTCCCGGCCATCGAAGAGGCCTTTCCCGGAAGCACAGACGAAAACGGCGTTGCGCGAGACAAGCTCGGGGCACTGGTATTCGGCGATCCGGGGGAACTCGCCCGACTCGAGGCGATCGTCCACCCGGCCGTCGCGGCAAGGCGGGAAGCGTTCCTGATCGAGCATGTCGGCGCGCCGATCGTGGTTTTCGATATCCCCCTATTGTTCGAAAAGGGTGGTGCCGACGCGGTCGATAAGGTGATCGTCGTTTCCGCGCCCGCCGAGACGCAGCGCATGCGGGTTCTCGCCCGCCCCGGCATGACCGAGGACAAGTTCGCCCATATACTCGAACTCCAGGTCCCCGACTCGCAAAAGCGCGCCCGCGCCGACCATGTGATCGACACCGGAACGACCTTGGAAAAAACCGAGGATGCCGTGATCGCCCTGATTGCTGAATTGCGCGATTCGCACCCCACTTGCCAGGCACCGTAACCCCCTTGTAATCTTGTTCAGCGAAGCCGATAGAAGACCCGATGCGTGAAATCGTGTTCGATACCGAGACCACCGGACTCGATCCCAAGACGGGGGACCGGATGGTCGAGATCGGCTGTATCGAGCTGGTCAATCTCGTGCCGACCGGTGAAAGCTACCACGCCTATTTCAATCCCGAACGCGACATGCCCGCTGGCGCCGAAGCCGTGCATGGGCTGTCGTCTTCCTTCCTGTCCGACAAGCCGCTGTTTCGCGATCTGGCCGATGACTTGCTCGATTTCATTGGGCAGACTCCGCTGGTTGCGCACAACGCGGGGTTCGACTTCGGATTTCTCAACGCGGAACTGACGCTCATCGATAGAGAGCCTGTGTGCACCAGCAGGATGGTGGATACGGTGGCTCTTGCGCGCAAACGCCACCCGGGCGCCAAGCTGTCGCTCGATGCGCTGTGTTCGCGATACGGAATCGACCGAAGTCACCGGGTGAAGCATGGAGCACTGCTCGATGCCGAATTGTTGGCGCAGGTTTATGTCGAGCTCAGGGGCGGCCGCCAGATCGGTTTCGAACTCGCGGCAGAAGCGGCTGCGACAGACACGTCCCGACCGGTGGAGATATCGGCGGTGCGCAAGGCACCGGCGGGCCCCCGGCGCGATCCGCGTCCACATGCTCCGAGCGAGATCGAACTGGCGCGGCACAGGAGTTTCCTGGCCGGGATCGAGAACCCTTTATGGGGTTAGATCGCGGGGCACCGGGAACCGGCGAAGGGGCCGGGGATTTGGGATCGCTCGAGGGACGGTAAAGGAGAAAACGACAAGATGGATATTCGTGTTTCCGGCCACCAAATCGATACAGGCGCAGCTCTGCAGGAGCATGTCGGCGATCGTTTGAACTCCATCGTCGAGAAATATTTCAATCGTGCGATTTCCTCGCACGTCACCTTCGGCAAGGGGCCTGGAGGCTCCTTTACGTCGGATATCGTGACTCATGTGATGCAGGGCCTGATTCTCAAGGGCCATGCCGAGGCGCACGATGTCCATCAGGCGTTCGATGCTGCGGCGGGCAAGATCGAAAAGCAGCTACGCCGGTACAAGCGCCGCATCCAGGATCGCCACAAACAGGCCGCGCACGCCGTTCGGGAAGACGCGGCCGCCTATACGATCCTTGCTGCGCCGGAACCCGACAATGACGAAGAGATCACCGCCGACAGCCCGCCGGTCATCGCCGAAACCAAGGCGATGATTCCCGAATGCAGTGTTGCGGATGCGGTGATGCTGCTGGACCTTCAAAACGCCAATGGCCTGCTGTTCACGAATGCGGGCAGCGGCGAGCACAATATGGTCTATCGGCGCCACGACGGCTCGATCGGCTGGGTCGAGCCGCGCTGAGGGAGGCCGCATTACCGTGACCGGGGCCGCAACCAGCGGGGCACAGCGCCATTATCGCGCGCTTGAAAGCCTCTATGCATCGGCGCCGGTCAACGCGCTGTTTTCCTCACGGCTCGAAATAACCGGCGATGGTGCGGCGCGGATCACCTTCGACGTCACGGAAGAGGTGTATCACGCGGCAGGGGCGGCGCATGGCACGATCTATTTCAAAATGCTCGACGATGCCGGATTCTACGCCGCCAACACCTTCGTTACCGACCGTTTCCTGCTGACGACTTCCTTCAATTTGCATTTCACCAAACCGGTACGGGTGGGCGAAGTCGTGGCCGAGGGGCGCTGGGTCAGCGGGCGAAAGCGCGTGTTTGTCGCCGAATCGCGGCTGGTGGATGCCGAGGGTGACGAGATCGGCCGCGGAACCGGCACCTTCATGCGCTCGCACATCCCCCTGTCGAGCCTGCCGGGCTATCTGGCAAACCCCTGATCCAGATGGATGAACGTCTGCCTGCCCATATCGAGGTTTCCGGCCTGATCAGAGCGGTGGAGGCTGCAGGGGGCTTTGGAATGGTGCTGCAAAAAGGTGAGAAAGACGCAGGAGTCATTCTGATATTAGCAACACATAGTGGCAAAAATACCCGCCTGTGGGAGCGCATGCCCCAGCTCGACGGGTCCCGACGCTTCACATGTACGCGTGAGCAAGATGCTGAAAATCGTTGAGAATTTGACGATTATGTCGCAAAACGTCGAGCATCGGACCCGGATTGCTGGATCATCGAGCTAGACGTCGAAAATGCCGAACGCTTCGTCGCAAGCGCGGCCGATTGACTTGACTTGATTTCAGTTGCGACTATTTGGCCGCCAACTTCGATGCGCAGGCGGCGTAGGACGGCAATGGGGTCGGTACGCTAGCACGCAGACGGGGGGTGGCCGGCAGGCCCGTTAACGGATCCGCCATCAAGGACGCAATCAACGCGCCATGGGTCCCAGCCTGCGACAGACCGCCAACCGCTTAGTTGTCTGCCAATAATGATTCGCAAGTTCACTGGTTTCACCGCGATTGTCGCGGCGATTGCCCTTACGACGTTTGCCGGAGCGGAAGGTTCCGGCGCCAACGCCCAGGTTGCGGCGCAAGCAACCGAAACAGCTACCACCGAAGCCCCCCTCACCGAGGAAGTGGTGCCGGTATTCGTTGAAAACGAAGTGGTACAGGAGCTTCCCGCCGAGCCGGAAGCCGAATCCGAGAATTTCGCCGATGACGTGCCGCAGGCCGACAGCCTGCGTGCCCTTATCGATGCCATGCCCGCTGCGGGGCAGTTGTCCGAAGAACTGCATTGCCTCGCCGGTGCGGTCTATTTCGAATCGCGCGGCGAACCGCTCGAAGGCCAGCTCGCCGTCGCCAAGGTAATTATGAACCGCGCCGAAGATCGCCGTTGGCCCTCAAGCTACTGCGCCGTCGTCTATCAGCGGTCTCAGTTTTCGTTCGTCAAGAACGGCCGCATGCCGCGCATCAGGACAGGTTCAACCGCATGGAAGCGCGCGCAGGCCATTGCGCGTATCGCCCATCGCGGCCTGTGGGACAGCAGCGCGGACGATGCAGTGTATTTCCATGCGAAATATGTGCGCCCCGGCTGGAGCCGCCGCAAGGTGGCCGTGGCGACGATCGATACCCACGTCTTCTATCGCTGAGAGCGAGCTTCGCTCACGGATGCAGGGGCTGCCGCTGGCGCGGTGGCCCCTTCTTCTTGGGCTAGGTCGGCGTCAGTCTCGCAAGTCGACCCAGACGGGCGCATGATCGCTGGCTTTCTCGCGTCCGCGATATTCCCTGTCGACACCCGCCGCGTTCATCCGATCGGCCAATTCGGGCGACAGCAGAAGGTGGTCGATCCGGAAACCATGATCGCGCTGCCAGGCGCCCGCCTGATAATCCCAATAGGTCCACACGCCGCCCCGCGGGTTGAGCGTATCGATCGCATCCGTCCATCCATCGGTGAGTATCCGCGCATAGGCATCGCGCGATTCCGGTTGCATCAGCGCGTCCGAGGCCATCGCGCGGACCGACCACACATCCTTGTCTTCGGGGATCACATTGAAATCCCCCAGCACCACCGCTGGAACCTGTTCTTCCCAGATGGCGCACAATCTCGTGCGTAACTTCTCCATCCAGGCTAGCTTGTAATCGAATTTCGGCCCTGGCTGCGGATTGCCATTGGGCAGGTAGAGATTGCAAATGCGCACGCCCTTCACGTCCGCCTCGAGATAGCGGGCCTGTTCGCCTTCACCATCCTTCGGTCCGTCGATGCCCAGGCCGCGCTGAATCTCCACCGGCGTTTCGCCGTCGGCAAGGATTGCAACGCCATTGAAGCTTTTCTGGCCGTGCCAGATCGCCTGATAGCCGATGCTCTCGAACTCATCGACGGGAAAGCCCTCATCCATCGTCTTGGTTTCCTGCAGACAGGCAATCGCAGGCCGGGTTTCCTCGAGCCATTCCTTCAGACGCGGCAAACGGGCCTTGATCCCGTTGATATTGAAACTGGCGATACGCATGGCGTGGGTCTTATGGCGTCGCCCCCGCCTTGGCTAGCATCAACGCCGACAAGCTGTTCCGCGCCCTGCCCTCGCCAATCGGAGGCGGGCTGCGCAAGGGAATGCGTCGCGGCGGCCGGGATGCGTGACGTCCCTCCGAACCGGCGAGCAGGAAGTTAAATTCCGAAACTGGACCCACAGCCGCAACCGGCGGCCGCTTGCGGATTTTCGACCTTGAAAGCGGCCCCGCCGAGCGATTCGACGAAATCGACCGTGCTTCCGGCGACGAGGTCCATGCTGACTGCATCGACCACCAGTTTCACCCCGTCATTTTCGCTCACCGAATCGTCACCTTCGGGCGACTCCGCGAGGTCGAATTTGTATTGGAAACCCGAACATCCGCCACCCTCGACCGACAGGCGCAATATTGCGGGCTTGGCCTGCTTTTCGGCGATCGCGGCAATACGGGCCGCGGCGGCATTGGTCAGTGTTGGGGCGGTGGTCATGATCTGGATGTAGGGAGCGCTGCGACCGGTCTCAAGCGGTCTGAATGTATTCGCGCATCGCTTCCGCCTCGCGCTGGG
>CAMYIQ010000308.1 GCA_947258465.1 uncultured Erythrobacter sp. | reverse complement strand
TGCCGCCGGACCACGGCGGCGCGGCGGTGCGGACGGTCCTGCGGGACGAGGAGCTGACCAGGCAGTGGCTCGACGAGCTGGGCGAAATGCGCGCGCGCATGCGCCGGGTGCGCGCGCGGCTCGCGGCGGCGGACAATGAGGCGCCCGGCCTCAATCTCGCCGCGCTGGGCAAGCAGAACGGTCTGTTCGCCATGCTGCCGCTTTCCAAGGATCAGATCGCCAGGCTGCGCGAGGACCACGGCGTCTATATGGCCGGGTCGGGCCGCATCAATGTGGCCGGCCTGCATGAAGGCAACACGCCCAAGTTCATCGCCGCACTGGCGGACGTCACGAAGGGCTAGGCGAGGATGGATCGTCAGCCGACTCTCGAGACCGAGCGGCTGGTCATCCGTCCGCTTGGGCAAGAGGATCGTGAGGCACTCTACGCGGTCGCCTCCGATCCCGGGGTATGGGAACAGCACCCGATCCACGACCGCTGGCGGCGCGAGGTCTTCGACCGCTTCTTCGACGACGGGTTGGCGAGCGGCGGAGCGCTGGCGGTAATCGACAAGCGGGACGGTTCCATTGTCGGCTCCACCCGGTACGACGGATACGACCCGGACGAGGGCGGGGTGGTCGAGATCGGCTGGACATTCCTCGCCCCGCGCTGCTGGGGCAAGGGCATCAATCCCGAGATGAAGCGCGCCATGCTGACCCATGCGTTTCAAAGCGTGGCGCTGGTCGAGTTTCGCGTAGGCGACACCAACTACCGATCACGCAACGCGCTGGAGGCGATCGGCGCCGCGCGTACCGACCGTTACGAGCTTGAGAAGTACCAAGGCAAGCGCGTGGTCCATCTCGTCTATGAAATTACCCAGGATAGTTTCGAGCGAGGCCCGCTCGCCTGAACTCGGGTTGAAGGGCCGGGGCGTGGATAGGGTGTTCGCGGACCTCGGCCAATTTCCGCTTTATCTTGCGTCAGGGCCTGCTAATGAGAATGCTTCTCAACAAGAGGATATCTCCAAATGCGTAAGCTGGTACTTGCCGCCGCCCTTTCGGGCACCGTGATCACGCTCGCCGCCTGCTCGGGCGGCGCCGAGGAAACGACAGAAGCCGAAGCTCCAACAGCTGCTGAAACGGCCGAGGCGACCGCCGAAGCCGCCGTGCTCGACGCCGGTTCCGCCACGGTCGAACAGCTCGCCGCTGTCGAAGGCGTGAGCGAGGAACTGGCTGCGGCGATCGTTGCAGGTCAGCCCTATGCCAGCGTGACCGATCTCAACGCCAAGCTGCTCGAAACGCTGAGCGCCGAAGAGGCCGCTGCGGTGCTCGAAAATGTCTTCGTTCCGGTGAATCTGAACACGGCGAGCAAGGAAGAGCTGCGCCTCATTCCCGGTATGACCGACAAGATGGAGCACGAGTTCGAGGAATACCGCCCGTACGCCGATATGAGCGAATTCGATCGCGAAATCGGCAAATATGTCGACGATGCGGAAGTCGCCCGCTTCAGGAACTACGTCACTCTCTGACGGCGCTGCAACATCACCCTGACGATCTCGATCGCGGCCAATATCCCAGCATGGATCCAGGCCGTGGTCGGATCGAAGGCCGACCAGATCCAGTGCAGGAAGGTCAGAATGGCGGCCGGATAGACAAGACGGTGCAGTTTCTTCCACGAGCGCTTGAGGCGCCGCACGGAAACATCATTCGAGGTGATTGCCAGGGGAAGGAACAGGGCGAAAGCGATCCAGCCAGCGAGGATGTAAGGCGTCGACAGCTCGGCGAAGATCAGATCGGGCGAAGCTTTCCTGACGAGATAGACCAGGGTGTGTCCGGCCGCATAGGCGAAGCTCGCCACGCCCAGGTCGCGGCGTCTGCGCATCAGCCAATTGGTCCAGCGCCTCCGGCGGAACATCAGGCGCAAGGGGGTGACTGCGAGCGTAGCCATCAAAAGCCATGCAGCCCAGTCGCCGGTATCGCCGATGGCATGGCCATAGCCATAGCTGTCGGGCGTCAGCGTCCAGCTCCCGGCGATCCATAAACCCGGCAAGGCAAGGATCAGCCACAGCAGCGGGCGGGACTTGGCGATGGATCTCGACATGGGCCTTTGCCGCACGGTCAGTTGGCGAGGCTTTGCATTCGCTTGAGATAGCGCGCCAGCACATCGATTTCGAGATTGACCGCATCGCCTTCGGACAAATCGCCCAAGGTCGTCACTTCGCCCGTATGCGGAATTATGTTGAGTGCGAAGCGGACATCGCCATTGGGTTCATCCTCGACATCGTTGACCGTCAGCGAAACGCCGTCGACGGTGATCGAGCCCTTTTCGGCGACGTAGGGCGCGATATCCTTCCCGGCAAGAATCTCGAGCCGGGTCGAACCACCAATATCCTCGGCGAGAGCCACGCGGCCGACCGCATCGACATGGCCGGTGACGAGGTGCCCGCCGAGCTCGTCGCCCAGGCGCAGGGCGGGCTCGAGATTGAGCCGGCGATCCTTGCGCCACTGGTCCTGCGGGGTGCGGCTGACTGTCTCGCCGGAGACATCGACCGCGAACCAGGCATCGCCTTCCTGCCCGCCCTTTTCGACCACTGTCAGGCAGACGCCGGAACAGGCGATGGAGGCGCCGATATCGATCCCGGCCGGGTCCCACGGACAGCTTATGACGACACGCAGGTCGCCCTCGGTCTCGATGCTCTTGATGATGCCGATGGCGGTGACGATCCCGGTGAACATGCGTGCTCCTGGCTAACCCTCTATTTCTGGCGCAGGCGGCTGTAGGCTTCGAAGCTGTCGCTGCCAAGCTGGCGGCGTTCCGCAAGCGCCCATCTGCCATGGGCATCGGCAAGGGCGTCAAGCCCGATGTCGCCGACAGCCTCATACCCATTGCCGATGACGATGGGTGCACGGTAGATCTCGAGGCGGTCGACCAGATCGGCGCCAAGGAAACTCGCCGCGATATTCGCGCCGGCTTCGATATAGAGATAGAACGCATCGAGCGTGTCGATCTGCCCGGGCGTGTTGATAACCTTCACACCATCGGGGGGCACGCCGCGCGTCAGCACCGCGCGCTGCGGACCGCGCTGCTCCAGTCCGGGGAGGCGCACGTCGAGCCTGGGCTGGTCGCTGCGCCAGGTGCCGCCACCGACCAGGATCGCATCGGCTTCCGCGCGGCGCGAATGGACATGCGCACGGGCCAGGTCACCGGTGATCCATTGGCTCTCGCCGCTGGCCATGGCGATACAGCCGTCCAACGACATCGCGATCTTTATCGTGACATGCGGGCGTTGGTAGCGCGCGCGCGTGAGATAGCCGGCAAGACTGGCCTCGGCAGCGGGGGTGTCGACAATTGCGGTTTCGATCCCGGCCTCGCGTAGGCGAATCAGCCCGTCGCCCGAAGTACGTGGATCGGGGTCCTCCACACCGGCGACGACCCGCGCGATCCCCGCTTCGACCAGCAGGTCGCTGCAGGCCGGCCCGCGTAAGGAGCGATGGGCGCAGGGTTCCAGCGTAACATAGGCCGTCGCTCCGCGCGCCCGCTCGCCCGCCTGTTGGAGCGCGGCCGCCTCGG
>CAMYIQ010000307.1 GCA_947258465.1 uncultured Erythrobacter sp. | reverse complement strand
GACGAGTGCGCTGCTGGTGGGCGGCGCCGCGATCTCGCTCGCGACCGGCTATCCGGCGGGCGCCCAGGTCGCCCAGAACGACGACAGCCACATGGCCCGCGTCGTGCCGCGTGCCGGTGCTCCCGAGAGTTTCGCCGATCTGACCGCGCAGCTCCAACCGGCGGTGGTCAACATTTCGACCCGCCAGCGGATCGAAGTGGCGACCGGTAACGGCAACCCCTTCGCGGGCACGCCGTTCGAAGGCCTGTTCAACCGCCGCCGTGGCCAGCAGCAGGAACCGCAATTCCGCGAAGGCCAGTCGCTCGGTTCGGGATTCATCATCTCGGCAGACGGTTATGTCGTGACCAACAACCATGTCGTCAGCCCCAGCGGACGCGGCACGGTGGAAGAAATCACCGTGACCATGCCCGATGGCACCGAATACGAGGCCGAATTGGTCGGCACCGACGCGCAGAGCGACCTTGCCGTGCTCAAGATCAGCCGCCGCGAAGCCTTCCCCTTCGTCGAATTCGGCGACAGTGCGCAGGCGCGCCCGGGCGATTGGGTGGTGGCCATCGGCAATCCCTTCGGCCTGGGCGGCACGGTGACTTCGGGCATCGTTTCCGCAGTCTATCGCAACACCGGCCAGGGCGGCGCCTATGACCGCTACATTCAGACCGATGCCGCCATCAATCGCGGCAATTCGGGTGGTCCACTGTTCGACATGCAGGGCAATGTCATCGGCATCAACAACGCGATCTTCTCGCCTTCGGGCGGCAGCGTGGGCATTGGCTTCGCCATCCCCGCTGAAATCGCCGCGCCGATCGTCAGCCAGTTGCGCGACGGGGTCGAAATCGAGCGAGGGTATCTCGGTGTGCAAATCCAGCCGGTGACCGACGATGTTGCCGATTCGCTCGGCATCGCGCGAAACCGGGGCGAGTTCATCCAGTCGGTCCAGCCCGGAGAGCCTGCCGAAGAGGCCGGTATCCGCCCTGGCGACATCGTGACCAAGGTCAACGGTCAGGATGTGACGCCCGACCAGACGCTCTCTTTCCTGGTCGCCAATATCCGTCCCGGCACCAAGATTCCGGTCGAACTGATCCGCGACGGTGAAACCCGCCGCGTCAATGTGACCGTCGGCAAGCGGCCGAGCGAAGAGGAACTGCGCCAGCAGCAGCTCTTCAATCCCGATGCCGAGGAAGAGGAGACGATGGAGCCGGGCGACAATGCAGTGATCGAGGAGAAGCTCGGCCTGCAAGCGCTCCCGCTTACCCCGCAGATCGCGCGCCAGCTCGGTGTCAGCGCCGATACAAGGGGCTTGGTCGTGGCAGGCGTGGACCAGAATTCGGACGCCGCGCGCAAGGGTCTGCGCCGGGGCGACATCATTCTCACGGCCAATTATCGTCCAGTGGCAAGTCTCGAGGATCTGGAGAACACCATTCGCGAGGCACAGCGTGACAAGCGTGAAGCGGTTTTGCTTCGCGCTCAACGCCGCGGCGGTCCGGCACAGTATATCGCGGTCAGACTGCGCTAGCGCGCCACGTTGACAGTAAAGGGCGGCCCTTCCCCACCGGAAGGGCCGCCCTTTTTCTTGCCCGCCAGATTAGTCGGCTCGATCAGCCGGTCGGACGCGGCGCAGGCGGCTGACCTTGCTCGGGACGGGCGCCGGTCGCTTCGTCGAGAAAATCGTCGCCTATCGCCTGCGGCGCGCCATCGGCCCCGCGCGAGGGTTGCTGGGGCGGGCGTGGAGCCGGGACGACCGGAGTACGCTGGCGATCGGGATCGCGCGTGCGGTCGAATTCCTCGCCGAAGGGATCTTCGCGCGCACTGTCCGACGTACCCGGTTCGATCAGATTGCCCTGCTCATCGATGAAATAGTAATCCTCCGGATCGCCGAGCATGTATTCGTCATCGGGCTCGAGCTGCCATTCGGGCAATTGCAGGTCGGTGTCGAATTCCTCGACCGGGCGATCCTTCACCGCATAGCGCATATAGGCGGCAAAAGCGCGCGCCGGAGCGGTGCCGCCCTGCAATCCGCCCACCCGCTTGTTGTCGTCCCGGCCCATCCACACGCCGGTCGTGATGCCCGACGAAAAGCCGACGAAATAGCCGTCCTTGTTCGAACTGGTCGTGCCGGTCTTGCCCGCCACCGGACGCCCGATCTGCGCCGCGCGTCCCGTGCCGGTGGCAACGGCGGTCTGCAACAGATCGGTGATTCCCGCCGCGACATAATCGGGCACGAGCTGCGTGCTGCGCGCCTGTTCGTGCTGATACAGCAATTCCCCCTCGCCCGTTTCGACCTTGAGGATGCCATACGGCTCGACCGAATTGCCCTTGGCCGAAACGCCCGCGAAGGCCCGCGTCATATCGATCAGACGAACTTCGTTGGTGCCCAGGACCATCGCCGGATAGGTATTGATCTCGCTGCTGATGCCGAAACGCCGCGCCATGGAGGCGACGGTGCCAAAGCCGACCTCGTTGCCGAGCTGCGCCGCGACCGTGTTGATCGAATAAGCAAAGGCGGTGAGCAGGTCGATTTCGCCAACATTGCGCCCGCTGGAATTGCGCGGGCTCCAGTCATTGATCCTCACCGGCGTATCGATCACGCGGTCGTCCGGCGTGTATCCCGCCTCGAGCGCTGCGAGGTAGACGAACAACTTCCAGGCGGAACCGGGCTGACGCATCGCATCTGTGGCGCGGTTGTAATTGGTCTCGACATAGTCGGTGCCGCCTACCAGCGCGAGGACCGCGCCATCGCGGTCCATGCTGACCAGGGCGCCCTGCGCACTGTCCGGCGTGTTCGACTGGATCGCCGCGGTAGCCGCGCGCTGCATTCCGACATCGAGCGTGGTCCACACCTCGATCGGCTCGAACGTTTCCGGCAGCAACAGGTCGAGCTGCGGCAACACCCAGTCGGTGAAGTAGCGGACCGAATTCTGCCCGGCTTCCTCTTTCAGATTGACGGCACTGGGATCGACCGTGACATCGGGCGCAATACGCCCCTGTTCCTTCATCAGACGCAGCACCACGCTCGCGCGGCCGACCGCGGCATCGATATCGGCCGTCGGGGAATAGCGACTGGGCGCCTTGACCAGGCCGGCAATGATCGCCGCTTCGGCAACGGACAGGTCGGTTGCAGGATGGCTGAAGAACTTCCGGCTGGCGCTGTCGATGCCATAGGCCCCGCCGCCGAAATAGACCTTGTTGAGATAAAGCTCGAGGATCTGTTCCTTCGAAAACTTCGCTTCCAGCGCCATAGCCAGAACGGCCTCGCGCAGCTTGCGGTCGAGCGTGCGGTTGGTGTTGAGAAAGACATTGCGGGCGAGCTGCTGGGAAATCGTCGATGTCCCGCCCACGCGCGAGCGCGAGCCGGTGATGCCTTCGACGATCGCGCCGCCCGTGCGCCAGAAGTCGATCCCGAAGTGGGAATAAAAGCGCCGATCCTCGACCGAGATCATCGCGTCTTTCATGACCTGCGGAATTTCATCCGCTGTAAGCCACTTGCCGAAACTCGGTCCAAGCTCGACGATCTCCGTGCCATCGCGCGCGCGGACCACGATGGTCTGCGCGGTTTGCGTGGCCTTGAGCTGGTAATAGCTGGGCATGGAGCGCGCGGCGAAGGCCACGGCTAGTCCGACGAACAAGGCCGCCAGCACGGCCAGCGCACCGCCCCAGATCGCCACACGGCGCGCCCACAGCCTGGCGCGGCTGTGCGGCTTGTCGGCGGACGCCCGTACCGCGCGTTTCTTGCGCGCCGCGCTCTGGCGGCGGCTCCCTCTTTTATCCATCGGCTGTGCAGGCACCCTTGTTGTTCGCGGCCCTATAAGTGTCACAAACTCGCATGGCGAGGTCTAACACCGCGTGAACGGCCATAGCGCATGTTCCGGCCAATCAGCCCTCGGGTTCGAAATCGAGCGCGGCGGAATTGATGCAATAGCGCAAACCGCCCTGGTCGCGCGGTCCGTCCGGAAACACATGCCCCAGATGGCCGCCGCAATTGGAACAGGTAACCTCGGTGCGAACCATTCCATGCGACACGTCGCG
>CAMYIQ010000306.1 GCA_947258465.1 uncultured Erythrobacter sp. | reverse complement strand
TCCCTTCCATCCCCGCCTCTCTCGCGGTAAACCCGGACCACATCGGACAAGCACTGTCTATGCGCGCCCGGCCCTCAGGCTGGGCGGCTCGCCCGCATGCTCGGGCGAGTGCGGAGAAGTCTTGTCTGTTGGGGAGGTAAGAAAAACCGATTTCGGGGTTTGGGTACAGTGTCTTTCGGAGGGTATAGCGGTCAGGCCTATTCGCCCGCGGGCGACAAGGGCCGCTTCGTGCTTCCGCCCCTCTTCCGCAAAGCAGTCAAGGAAAGCAGCGGCGGGCGCGTTCTGTGCCTGATGAAGCATCCGACATGGACCTGTCTGGTCGGCTTCGGTCTGTCCCGTAAGCCCGAACTCGAAGCCCAGCTCGACCGCGAAGAGGAAATGGCGGTTCGTCTCGGGAAAGACTTCGATCGCGATACCCGCTCCAGCCAGCTCTTCGGTTTTCAGGAAATGCCTTTCGACGATAGTGGGCGGTTCGTCATGCCCGATCATCTGCGCGCGCTCGGCCAGATTGAGGGCGGTCTCTATTTCCAGGGCGGCGGCCGCTTCTTCACCCTGTGGAACCCGGATGAACTCGGCAAGATGGGCGACGATTGGGCGGGCGCCAAGGCGGCCTGCGAGAGCTTCCTTGCCGACGCAAAGGCGAAAGGCAAATGACCGGCGCCCCGCACATCCCCGTCCTGCTCGACGAAGTGATCACAGCGCTCGACCCGCAGCCCGGCGACGTCGTGATCGACGCGACCTTCGGTGCGGGCGGCTATACGCGCGCGCTGCTGGATCGCGGCGCGACCTTCCATGCCTTCGACCGGGATCCCGATGCGATCGCCCAGGGCCGCACATGGCGCGAGACGGACGAGAACCCGCCGCGCCTCGTTCTTCATCCGCACCGCTTTTCCGAAATGCTCGACGTCATGACGTCAGTCGGCGTCGCTAAGGTCGACGGCGTGGTGATGGATATCGGCGTGTCCTCGATGCAGCTCGACCAGGCGCATCGCGGGTTTGCCTTCTCTGCGGATGGCCCGCTCGACATGCGAATGAGCCAGGACGGCGAAAGCGCCGCCGATTTTCTCAACACCGCCGATGAAAGCACGATTGCGGACGTGCTCTACACCTATGGCGAGGAACGCCAGTCGCGCCGCGTCGCGCGGGCGATCGTCGCCGCGCGCCCGCTGGAAACGACCGGCGAATTGGCCCGCGTGGTGCGCAAGGCGCTGGGTCACAAGCCGCACGACAAGAAGGACCCGGCCACCCGGACCTTCCAGGCCATCAGAATTCACGTGAACGGCGAACTCGACGAACTGTCCCAAGGATTGTCGGCTGCCGAACACCTGCTGTGCGAAGGAGGCCGCCTTGCGGTGGTCAGCTTCCACAGTCTCGAAGACCGGATCGTCAAGCGCTACCTGCGCGAGGCGTCCTCAACCCCGAGCGCCTCGCGTCATGTCCCTATGGTCGCGCAGGACGATCCGGTCTTTTCGAAAGTCAGCAAGGCGATCAAGCCGACCGCAGCGGAAATCGAACGCAACCCGCGTGCACGCTCCTCGGTCCTTCGTTGCGCCACGCGTACCGCCACTCCGGCGCGGGAGGCAGCGTGATGGTCGGCGGGTCGCGCATCAGACAGATCGGCTGGGCTCTGGTCCTCGGCGTGTGTTTCGCGCTGCTCCTCGCGCTGACCTTCAAGGTCAATGCGGTGAAGAGCGACGTGCGTCTGGCCGAACGCCAGATCATCGCCGCGCAGCGTGCCAAACTCATGCTCGAAACCGAATTCGAAACGCGCGCCAGCCAGCAACAATTATCCGACTGGAATGCGGTGGAGTTCGGGTATTCCGCGCCCCGCGCCGATCAGTATCTCGAGAGCGAAAGGCAGCTCGCCGTATTGGGCGCCCCGCGCGGCCTCCATGCGCCCGACCCGGTCCGCGTCGCGCTCAACCGGCCGGCGGTGGAGGACGATGGGCTGTTTGCCGAATGGCTGGAGGATGATCCGGCGGATCGCAAGAAGGTGCGGCCGGCCAAGCGCGAATTGGCCGCGACGGAGGCTCTGGCCGACCGGCTGGCCAGCCCTGCCGTCTCCATGGCTGCGGTCGCCGAGGTGAGCCAGTGAACGCCTTTTCCGGTTTCGGGCCTGCCATTGCCGCAGGCAAGAGCGGGCACGGAGCGGTAAGCATGGCCGTGGCCTCCGGCCGCGTGCAACTGGTCACCGTGCGGCAGCGCTCGCTGACGCTCGCTCGCTGGCGCATATTGTGGATCGTACTCGGCTTCGTTTTCGTCGCCCTGCTGGCGCTGGTGCGGATTTCCTATCTCGGCATGTCCGACCAGGGGTTGCGCGGGACGTCGCTCGAAGAGGCTCTGCTGCCCCCTCGCGGGGAAATAACCGATCGCAACGGCGTGCCGCTTGCCCGTGCGTTTCCGGCCTATGCGTTGTGGTTCAACCCCAAGGCTTTGGGCGAAGGCGGGGCTCCGCTGGTGCGTGATCCCGCAACCGTTGCGGCAAAGCTGAAAGCGATCTTCCCCGATCTCGACGAGACCGCCGTGACGGCCCAGCTCGCTGCAGGAAAGCAAGGCTATATCCGCCGCCGTGTTCTGCCG
>CAMYIQ010000305.1 GCA_947258465.1 uncultured Erythrobacter sp. | reverse complement strand
CTGCGGCGAAACGGTCGGATAACGAACCAGGAGTTGTCCGAGCGGATCAACCTTTCCCCGTCACCATGCCTGCGGCGCGTCCGGGCGATGGAAGAGTCCGGGGTGATTGCAGGTTACACGACCATCATCGATCAGAGTAAGCTTGGCAAATCGGTGACGCTGTTCGTTCGCGTCAAGCTGGAACGCCACAACCGAACAGGCGTAGCGGAGTTCGAGCGCGGGGTGCAGAACTCGGAAAATGTGCTCGCATGCTATCTCATCAGTGGGGAGTATGATTATCTCCTGCACATAATCATGGACAACCTTGAATCCTACGAAGAGTTCGTCCGCACCGAGCTGCACAATCTGGCCGGTGTTTCGGGCATCGACAGCGGGTTTGCCTATGGGTGCATCAAACAGCCAACCGGGGTCTATGTCAGCGGCGACCTGCAACCGCGAACGATGCGCAAGGCCCCCTGACAAGGAGCGTTCCCCCATCTTCTGGCACGTTTCCTGCGCGAGAAGGTGGCAGCTCAGCCCCGGACACTCCCTTCCACCAATTCCAGGCGGCGAATACAGGCCGAGCAGTATCGGTAGGCCTGCTCGATCGTAACCAGCACCGCACCCTGCGCTTTCGGCCAGACTTGCCGGATTTCATCCGTCGCTTCGGCAGTAGTGGCGATCCCGTTGGTGCGGGCACGGTGCCGGCACGCGAAATCCATGAACGGCAATCTGATATGCGGATTCGACAGGATGCTGCCGAGACTGTTGCAGAGGCCCTCGCCAGAATAATCGGGAAGACCATTCGCCGTTCGTAATCATCCGAAGCGCTGGGCGCGCAGCGCCTGAATAGTCATATTCGTGCCCGCGGAACTGGCTTCGCAATGTCCATACGCGCTTGCGGTGGCGATGAGGAAGAATGGCTGCGCCTCGACGAAGCGGGCAAACCAGGCATGAATAATCCGCCGCATCATCGCCGACAGATTATGGTCGGTCCCATGATAGGGACTGGGAAACCGGCGCCGCGTCTCAATCCCATGCACTTCATCCGAACAGCGCACGCCTTCCGTTATCTTTCGGTCAGTGTTTCGCGTGCGCCAGAAAATTGCGCAGAAATCCGGCTGTAATAAAAAATCTACCAACATCGGACGCGGCATCTTCGAAAACGCAAACCCATTGCGTCCAGAGCTCAATACATCTCGGAGAATGATTACAGCCTACACTTCCTCCGGCCTTACGCCTCGGCAGCTTCGCTCATCGCTCTCTTTCCGAAGCTTTGCGAGCAGGCTCTGATCGATGGGTCGTACCACCCCCGACACGCGTCAGGTAGTGCGCATCCGCGGCGATAAGAGTGCTCAGGGCATACGGCCTGATCGCCAAACGTGGCTGAACTCGCTGACCAGATCCCGGAAAGCGGGACCGCATCTGAGTGATCATCAATTCACTGGCATGGCTGACCAGACCCTCGCTGTCCATGCGGGCAGCGGCAACGAAACGGTCACTGGTTGTGTCGGCACGCCGATCTACCAGTCCACCACCTTTCTGTTGAATGAGGATCAGTATCAATCGGTGGGTCAGGGCTATGCCCGGGATCGGTTCATCTACACCCGCTACGGCAATCCTAGCCAGTGGTCGGTGCAAGAGAAATTGGCCGCACTGGAGGGCGCGGAATCTGCGGTTGTCTTTTCCTCCGGGATGGCGGCGATTTCGACGACATTGCTTACTTTGCTCGATCCCGGCGGGCATGTTGTCGCATCGAATGAACTCTATGGCGGGACTTACAATCTTCTGAATCTGGAACTGCCGAATGTCGGCATGAGCGCAACGCTGGTCGATCCGCGTGATTATGACGCGATCGAGGCGGCAATTCGTCCGAATACGCAGGTTCTCTATTTCGAAACGATCACCAACCCGCTCCTCAAGGTCATCGATCTGAGGCGTCTCGGAGATATTGCCGAGAGGCGCGGTGTTCGCCTCGTCGTCGATGCGACTTTCTCCACTCCCATCGTCACCAAGCCGCTTGAATACGGTGTCGATATCGTTGTCCATTCGGCGACCAAGTACCTCAACGGGCACAGCGATCTGGTTGCTGGCGTCGCAGTGGGCAGTCGTAAGCTTATCGACCAGGTTTGGGCGCGTATGCTCAATTTCGGTGGCTGCCTCGATCCGCACGCCTGTTTCCTTCTCGAACGCGGCCTGAAAACGCTTGCAGTGCGGATGAGGGCGCATGCGGAAACCGCGCTTGCAGTCGCAACTCATCTGGAGGCGCATCCTCAGGTCCGGCGTGTCTTCCATCCAATGCTCGAAACGCATCCCGATCACGCCCTGGCGAAGGAACTGATGCGTTGTGGGACGGGGAACGTCACGTTCGAAGTGGAGGGCGGCGATGCGGCCGCGCTAGAACTTGTCGACAACATGACCCTGGCGCGCAGTGCCACCAGCCTGGGTGGCGTCGAAAGCCTGGTCAGTCTGCCGTTCAATTCATCCCACTCCAGCTTCACCGCAAGGCAGCGGGTGGAGATGGGCATCATGCCGGGATGTGTTCGCCTGTCCGTTGGAATTGAAGATCCGGCCGACCTCATCGCCGATCTAGACCAGGCATTCGATCAAATCCGTCCAGCTAGAGAGGCGAATGCGTGAATAACAATATCTCCGTCTGCGCGTTGAGCGAGTTCGTAAACGAAGTGAAGGCGTCACCTGAGGAAGCAGAAGCGTCCTACGGGGTAAGGCTTGCATGGCAAAGCGGAGCGCGAAGTTCTGCGGAAGCCTCTTCGATGAAGATCGGGCCGCACACCGTAAGCCGCAATTTCTCTTGGTCGATTGACGAGCCCCGTCAGCTTCTCGGCTCGAACCATGCACCCAATCCGCAGGAGTATCTGCTGTCGGGCTTCGGTGCCTGCATGATGATGGCTTTCGTTTCTGGAGCGACCGCGAAGGGCATTCAGCTCGAGCATCTGTCGATCAATGTCGAGGGCGATCTCGACCTTCACGGCTTTCTCGGAATGGAGAGCAACGCGCCGGTCGGCTTCTCGGCCATTCGCTATCGCATCGATGTGCGCGGCGATGCTTCGCCCGAGACTTTCGAAGCGCTCCGGCAGCAGGCGGAGAGCCACAGCCCCAACGCCATGACCCTGGCCAATCCGGTCGAGCTGTTGGGCGAGATAAGTGCGGAGGAGGTTCGCGACAGCGACACGTGAACACCGTTCGCGATGAAGAGCGGGAAGAACAATTATGTAGGGGAAGGGAATAATGTCATCGAATACCAGAAATGTGAAGCGCCCGGTTCGCGCCGGCTTACTGGCCGGTGCCGCGACGCTGGCCTTGATCGGGCAGAGTGCGGCTGCGCAGACGCAGAAGCCAGACACGGAGCCTGAGGAGGAAGAGATCGATGTCCTGCCGACTACGGAGCAGGATGAGAATGCGGGTGCCACGATCGTTGTCACCGGCTCGCGCATCGCCCGCGACGAGTTTGACCAAACCGCGCCGGTTTCGGTCATAGATTCAACGGTGATCGAAAGCTCGGGCCAGAATGCCCTGAGTGACATCCTGCAACGCAATCCGGCGATCGCGGTGGGTACGGGCCTGCAGAACACGGGTGATAGCGTCGATGTCGGCGCCGGGTTCATCAGTATGCGCGGTCTCGGTGTCGATCGATCGCTGACGCTGGTGAACGGCAAGCGCCGCGTACCTGGGGACGTCACTTCGAGCACGGCCGATGTCAACGCCATTCCCAATGCGCTGGTCGAACGGGTGGAAATTCTCACCGGCGGAACTTCAGCAATTTATGGTGCCGATGCGGTCGTGGGCGTCACTAACATCATTCTGAAAGAGGATTTCGACGGGCTACAGCTATCCGGTCGGATGCGCATTCCCGAACAACTCGGCGGTGGTGGCGGATACGACTTCGACATCGTCGGTGGCGGCAATTTCGGCGGCGGTCGTGGTAATGCCGTGTTTGCCCTTACCTATTCAAAGACGGATCGTCTCGATGGTCGGGACCGCGATTTCTCACGCGGCTTGCTGGTGTCGCAATTCCGAACGAACCGCTTGGACACCGTCCTCAACGATGGCATTCCCGACCGGATCGTCGTGCGGGACACGGTTACAGCGACATATCCGAACACCGGCGGGTTCTACTTCTTCAACTCCAATGTTCCGTTCGACAGGACCATCGTGGACAGTGACCAGTCCCGGCTGTTCAACTCCGGGGATCCACTTCGTTTCAACTGGTTCACTGCCGATGCCAACGGCTTGCGGCCCATTCAGAACGACAGCGCGCAATGCTATGCTGCGGGCTGTTTCGCCGATGTTCGCGCACAGGGTGGCGACGGGTTCCGTTTTGAAAACTTCAACACGCTGATCAGCGATTTCGAACGCTTCACGAGTTTCGGGCGCGTCACTTATGACATCACCCCGGCGGTCCAGTTCTATGGTCAGTTCGATGCTTCGAAGATCAAGGCTCATGGCGGTGCTCAGGCACCCTTCCTGCCGTTCCGCGACTTTGCCATCAGGCTAACCCGTGATAATCCGCTTCTGCATCCCAGCGTCACTGCCTTCATGGACGACCCGAACAGTGTCATCCCTCTAACTCAGGCACAGATTGACGATCCGGCGAACAACCCTCGTCTCGCTCCGATCACGTCGATCGGGGTCAATCGTACGTTAGAAGACCTGGGGCGTCGGACAAGCTATGCCACCAGGCGGGTGGTGTCGGCGATTGGCGGGGTCGAAGGAACCCTGTTCGATGGCTGGGACTTCGACGCCTTTTATCAATACGGGCGAACCAAGGTGAGCGCGCGGGTCACCAATACCGTCTACGCGGATCGCCTGCTGCAGGCTTTCGATGTGATATCCGACCCGGTTACCGGTACACCGGTCTGCCGCGACTTGAGTGCACGTGCCGCCGGTTGCCAGCCATTGCGCGCATTGGGTCCGGAAAACCAGATAACCGATCCCACATTCCGGCAGTGGCTATTTGCCGAGCCCGTCGAAACTTCGAAAATCGAACAGCAGCTGGCCGGCGCGACGGTTACCGGTTCGCTGTTCGACCTTCCTGCCGGTCCGGTGGGACTGGCCGCTGGTGTCGAATATCGCAAGGAGCAGGTTCAGTTCCGCGACGATATCAGGCGTCAATCGCTGCTGCTGCAAACCTACTCTCCGCCTGAAGACGGGGATTTCGCGGTCGCCGAGGTCTTCGCCGAGACGGTCGTGCCGATCCTCGAAGGGCAGCCGTTCTTCGAAAAACTTCAGATCGAAGGCGCGGTACGCTATTCCGACTATAACCTTCCCCTCGGCAGCACCTGGACGTGGAAGGCGGGCGGCGTCTGGTCGCCGATCCCCGATATCCGTTTCCGTGTGTCACGCTCGCGCAGCGTCCGCGCGCCGACACTGACCGACCTGTTTTCGCCCGGAGATATCGGTGCGATCAACCCGGTCGATCCGTGTAACGCATCCCGGATCGGGGATACGCCCCAGCGCGCAGCCAATTGTGCTGCGTTGGGAATTCCGGTGGGATATGAGGATCCGCAGATCATCACCAAGCGCCAGCGCACCGGTGGTAATCCGAACCTTGCACCGGAAACCGCGAATTCTCTGACGATCGGGGCGGTGCTGGAGCCGCGTTTCATCCCTAATCTGTCGATCGCCGTGGACTATTGGCAAATCGATCTGGAAGGGGCGATCTCGACCCTGCCTTTGCAGGATCTGGTCAATGCCTGTGTCGATGCGGAGACGATTGACAACCCATTCTGCCGCCTGACCGAACGCTTTCCGGCTGGGCATCCGAACGAGTTCCAGATCTCGTTGGTCGAAAATACCTTCGTCAATTTCGGCAAGCGTGAAGCCTCGGGCGTCGATTTCAATGTGCGTTACTTCAACGATCTCGATAATATCATCGGCGGTCTGCCGGGTGATTTCGTGATCAATGTGAATGGTACATACCTCCACAAGAACAACAGTCAGCCCGATCCGGACGATCCCGATACAGTCTTTATCTTCGCCGGGGAGAGTTTCCTTCCGCATTGGCGGGTCAATGCCAACTTCACTTACAATCTCGACAAGCTGCGCGTGAGCTGGTTCACCAATTTCAGGTCGGCGACCAGGGCGGACAACCAGCAGGCGGGCCCTGAATCTTACCCGGAAGGTTTCGACAGTATACCCTCGCGGATCTACAACGACCTGTATATGTCGCTGGATGTGACCGAAGCGTTCCGGATCTCTGCCGGCGTTAACAACATCTTCGATGTGGCTCCGCCTGACCATCCCTTCGTTTGGGGCGGCGGCGGCGGTCTCTTTGACAGCAATGGCCGCACTTTCTCGATTGGAGCTCGGATGAGGTTCTGATCTCGCCGAGTGGTCGAGCCTCTCCACT
>CAMYIQ010000304.1 GCA_947258465.1 uncultured Erythrobacter sp. | reverse complement strand
CAGGACAGCTCTCCAGCGCAGGAGGTTACCTGTACCACAATGGTGAGCACGTCTGCTGTTGAAAAACCGCCACTCGCGCGCCAAACATTCTCCCAAAATGCGTAAGATCCTACGCGGTATGGTGGCGGTCACGCAACGCTATCCGGCTGACGGTTCGCCGAACATGATCTGCCTGAAGACCTTCACGTAACTTTCTTCCGGCTGGGTGCCGTCGCCCGATCGCAAGACCGCGGTATGCCAGAGTATGAGCAAGGTTTCGGTGATGACATCGGCGGGCAAGCGGAGTGGCTGCCCAAACTGGGCGGCCAGGCCTTCGATCAGAACCCGGAACTGGGCCGTTACACGCGCCTCCGCAGCCTTGTACTGCGCGCGGAATTCCGGGTTGCGAAAGGCATAGAGCTGCAATTCCAGCGCCAGCGCCGCCCAGGCCTGGCGATCGGGGATGTGGGCTAGCCACGCAGCAAGCGTTTGCATGGCCTGGTCGATATCGGCTTCCGGGATCGAGGCGGCGAGGTCTTCCAGTCGGTCCCGCTGTTCGGCCAAGTGACCTTCCATGACTTCGAGCAGCAGCAACTCCTTGCTCTCGAAGTTCGAATAAAAGGCGCCTTGCGTAAATCCGGCGTCGGCGCAGAGCTGGCGCACGGAAAGTGCCGGGATAGAATGGGCGATCATCAGCCGCTCGGCCGATTCGATCAGCTTGGCGCGTGTTTCCGCCTGGCTTTGCCGACGCGATTTGCTGGTGGTTTCGCCGCTCATGGTGCTCGATCCGTCTCAAAAGTCCTGATTTTCGGAACCAAATTTTCAGATATCACTTGATATTTCAAATGCCCGACCAGAGGATCGGTTTCCCGTCGATCCTTTCCAGCAGGCGAAACAGGCAGGAGTTGTTGCCCATGCAGCCCATACGGTTCACCCCCGATGTCGAGCAAGTCGATCCCGACGAACAGCGGCTGACGCGCGAGATCGTCGAACAGATGAATGCGACGGCGCGCAACGCGTTCGAACGGCATCGGCACGCCCATCGCGATGCCCATGCGAAATCGCACGCGATCCTTAAGGGTAGCATGACCGTGCAGGACGGTCTGTCGGCTGAGCTTGCGCAGGGCATCTTCGCTTCTCCGAAGACCTACGAGGTCGTCGCGCGGCTTTCGTCCGCGCCGGGCGATATCCATTCGGACGAGGTTCCGGCCCCGCGCGGTTTCGCGATCAAGGTGATCGGCGTTCCGGGTGACCGGCTTTCGCCCGACATCGGCGGCGAGAACCAGGATTTCCTGATGGTGAATTTCCCGGTGCTCGCCTTCGGCACGATCCCGAAATACAAGCAGATGCTGGGTCTGCTCGAAAAGAACGCGCATGCGCCCGACTTCTTTCAGCGGCTCGTTGCCGGCGTGGCGCGCGGCGCGAAGGATGCGTTGGAAGCGGTGGGCAAGGTGCCGAGCGCGACGCTCGAGGGGTTGGCGCGCGACAACAATCATCCTCTCGGCGAAACCTATCATACGCAGGCCGCTGTCCGGTTCGGCGACCATGTAGCCAAACTGTCGCTCGCCCCGAAATCCCGATCCGTGCGCGATTTGACCGGTCGGGATCTCGGAGACGTTCAATATTCGACTATGCGCGACGTGATCGGCAATTTTTTCCGCGCGAACGGCGCCGAATATGAATTGCGCGCGCAGCTCTGCACCGATCTCGAAACGATGCCGGTGGAAGATGCGGCGGTGTTGTGGGAAGAGGAAAAGTCTCCTCATCGTGCCGTCGCCACGCTGCGCTTCGACAGCCAAGGCCCCTACAGCCCGCCACGCCAGGTGTTCGGCGACGATGTATTGTCGTTCAATCCATGGAACGGCGTCGAGGCGCATCGTCCGCTGGGCGGCATCATGCGCATTCGCCGCGCGGCCTACGAACGGTCCAGCGCCTATCGTCACACCCAGAACGATCGCCCGCGCATAGAGCCGCAGGCCCTGTCCGACATTCCCGATTGACCACCAAGCGCAAAAGGAGCGCGCCATGACCAAAAGCATCGATCCGCGTCTTGCCGATGAGAGCAAGCCCGAAGAAATCCGCCGCCGTGCGCGCGAGCTGGCAGAAGACTTGCCGCAGCTGGCGAAAATTGCGCTGGAAGCGATGATCCGTGACCACAATCCCGATTACAAGGGCACTGCCAACAAGGCGGGGCGCGCAGGCATGCAGTCGGGCAATGTGTCCGAACTGACTGCTATCGCCAAGGTGAAGCCGGGCGGGGCGGATCGCCTGCGCCGGATCTTCGATCTGACCAACGGCAATATGGACGGCGCGCAGCGCGTGTCGACCTTGCACGATATGCGCTTCGTTTTCTTCGACGACGATACGCAGATCCTGTTCGCCACCACCTATGATGGCGATTGGGACACTTACATCAACGATTTCGCCACCAAGATTCCCGGCTTGATGGACTTGCTCTTCGCCAACATCGAAGGATGGCCGGGCATCGACAGTCCCGAGGTGAAAGACTTCATCGCCGATCACCAGATCGATGCATCGGGCTGGTTCGTCGCAAATCCGCAGGTGACCGTTGTGGATACTCGCCGGTACCAGCGGATGGAGCACGCGCTGGAGGACTTCCTCGAAAAATCCCGGGCGAATGCAGATATGGATCCCGCCACCCGCCAGGCTCTCGACGAGCTGAGCACGGCTATCGCGCAACCCGAGGGCGTGGATTATTGACATGGGCATTCTCCAAGAACTTTCCGCCCGCTTCCGTCCCGACAAGGTCAAGCTCCAGCTCGACGATATCCAGGCGCTGATCCTGCGATCCCGGCCCGAACCCTATGTCGGCATCCATTCGATGATCCATGTCGACGAGGCCGCGGGTGGTCGGGATCTTTTACGACGCTTGGCCGACCATATCCCTGCTGCATCGGGGTGGACGGACGAACTAGATTCGTGGACCGGCGTCGCCATCAGCTACGATGGCTTGAAGGCACTCGGGCTGCCGGAAACCTCGCTGGGGAGTTTTCCGCTGGCCTTCCAGCAGGGCATGGCCGCTCGTGCCGAGCAACTACGCGATTTAGGCGAAAACGCGCCCGAAACATGGGAGGATCCCTATCGCCCCGGCACCTGCCATATCGCATTGACCATTTATGCGCGCGACGACGATGCGCTCGACGGCGTGCTGGCAAAGGCCGAGGCCGAACTGGAAAAATCCACCGGCATCACGCTGATCGGTACGCACCGTTTCGGTGCCGACGAGGACGCAAAGAACCCCTTCGGCTTTCGCGACAGCATTTCGCAGCCGTTGGTCGACGGGAGCGGGGTCGACCCCTTGCCCGGTCAGGAGCGCGCTATCGCGCCTGGAGAATTCATCTTGGGCGAGGACAGTGAGACCGGCAGCCCGCTCGCCATGCCGCAACCCGAACCGCTTGGGCGCAACGGGTCATACATCGTGCTGCGCAAATACCAGAGCCGGGTCGGCGCCTTCAACGACTTCCTGCGCGGACAATCCGCCGACGAAGCCGAGCAGGATTATATCGCCGCGAAAATGTTCGGCCGGTGGCAGAGCGGTGCGCCATTGCCGCTTGCGCCGGAACGGGATGATCCGGAGCTCGGTGCCGATCCGCAGCGCAACAACGACTTCTCTTACGAAGACGATCATCGCGGCCTTGTCTGTCCGCACGCCGCGCACATGCGCCGCCTCAATCCGCGCGACAGCCAGCTTACGATCCTCAGCGACGTGAACATCCACCGCATTATCAGGCGCTCGTCTACCTATGGACCGAAATGGAGCCGCGACGTGACATCCGAAGTCGATGCGCAGGAAGATCGCGGGCTGTTCTTCATCTTCATCAGCGCCAGGGCCTTCGATACGATCGAATTTCTCCAGCAGGAATGGATCAACCGTGGCAACTTCGTCGATCTGGGCGAAGAACGGGATCCGGTCGTCGGCCTGCACCAGACGCCCGGGACCTTTACCATTCCCGAAACGCCGGTGCGCCGAAAAATCGATGGCGTGACCACCTTCAACCGGCTGCGCGGCGGGGAATACATGTTCATGCCCTCGCTAACGGCGCTGCGCTGGATTGGCGATGGCGCATGGGAAGAAGGCGCGAGCCCATGAACCCACAGAGGGGGCAGGGGGGCGGTTCGGCTTTCGTCTATCCCATCACGGTCGGCCCTGATGCGATCGACGAGCTCGATCACGTCAACAATGCGGTCTATCTGACCTGGGTGCAGCAGGCGATCACCGCCTATTGGGTCGCACATGCGCCGGCGGAGGAGGTCGCAAAGATCGCATGGATCGCCCTGCGCCACGACATCAAATATCGCAGCGAGGCGTTTCTCGACGACCAGCTCGAGGCGAAAGTCCTCCTCAGGGGCTTTCGTGGTTCCCGCTCGCAATTCGAAATACAGTTCAGCCGCGGCAGCGTGTCTGTCGCCGAAGTGGACACGACCCTGTGCTGCATCGACCGAGAAACACGGCAGCTGCACCGCATCACGAACGAGTTGGCGAGGCATTTCGCCATTGTAGCTTAATGCACACGGCTTTTTGCCCTTTTTCTCCGAGCCATTTGACAATCCCAACGCGAAGGCGCGAGAACTGTATAAGTTCTATTAATCGCAGCCCCACAACTATCCCCGTTCTAGCGAGGATACCGACCCGTTATCGTTGCATTTGTTATGCAATGCCTCGGCGCTGCCGACCAAGGCGGTCGCAATAGGTGCGCACATTTGCAGCGATCCCTTGTGCTGAACCGACGCCCACTCTCGGGGGGGACAGCACGCCGATCGCAAGGAGTGGTTGCTAAGGTGCGAAGCTGCCATCTGGGCTGATGCTCACGACAGGCAGCTTTCGGAAAAGATTCAAGCGAGCTCAAATGGCCGACATTGGGGCGCGAAGCTGCCGTTGCGCGTAATGCAATCGACGGCGACGCGGTCAAGAGCGGGTTAGATATGCCTACACTCGCGCTGATATCAGCTGTGGATAGGTACCGGAATGGCCGGAACTGGGCCGATTGCTGACCGTCCGCATTTGCATGAAACTACGCGTAAGCAGTCATTTTCCTAGGGTAGGAATGCGGGGCACCCAACTGTGAACGGCAAGGCGGAGAAAGGGTCGCTATACAACAAATGGCGACCCTCTCAGATTTTGACTGTTACCGTTGCCCGAAGGGCGCTCGAAT
>CAMYIQ010000303.1 GCA_947258465.1 uncultured Erythrobacter sp. | reverse complement strand
GTATCGTCACCGGCAACGAAGACGGAATAAAGCATGTCGGCATGGGCGTGCTCTATTCGCTGCAGCATGTCGGCTATACCATCCCGCCCCAAGCCGATGCAGGCTGGATCGGCGAGGCAGGCCCCGGGCCGAGCTATGGCGACGCGAAGGAGGACGGGTCGGGCTATGTCGGTTTCGACAACGATTTCACCCGCCGCAATACCACTTTCATGACCTGGAATCTGATGCACATGGCACGGATGCTGAAGGATGCGGGCGGTCTTCCCGCGCATGGCAATTCCGTGACCTTATGGAACGAAGGTCGGCGCTTCGACGCGCCCAATCCCGAATATCGCTAACCCGGGAATTTCCCGAAACGCCGGCGAATCTATCGCCTGGTGATTTTTCGAATAATGCCGTTGAAACTGAGCACCGGCGCGCCATCGGCCCGGATCATTCCGACAACGTAGATCGTCTTGCCGCCCGCGCGCACGACCTCTCCGCGTGCCTCGATCAACTGGCCGACCCGTGCCGGATCGAGGAAATCGCCCGCCAGGTGCATGGTCACGCCGTGAGATCCCGCCAGGGCATCGGTGGCGATGGTAAAAATCGCGCTGTCGGCGAAGGTCATCATACAGCCGCCATGCATGAAGCCCGCACCATTCATATGGCGTTCCTCAGCGCGGAAGGCGGCGACCATCGAGCCATCGTCTTTGCGGCGTTCGTAAAACGGCCCCGCGCGCTGTTCGAAGGCGTCGCCCTGCCAAACCGACCATCCCGCCCAATCCCCATCGGTGACGGGCACGAGACCACCGCTCGATCCTACCGCTTCATTCTCGCTCATGCGGTCAGCGCCGCGACACCGGGCAGATCCTTGCCTTCCATCCATTCCAGGAAGGCGCCGCCCGCAGTCGATACGAAGGTGAAATCGTCTTTGACCCCGGCCTGCGCGAGCGCGGCGACGGTATCGCCGCCGCCTGCAACCGATATCAGCGAACCGTCCTGCGTCAGAGCAGCCGCCGTTTTGGCTAGGGAGACCGTGGCCGCATCGAAAGGTTCGGTTTCGAATGCACCCAAGGGGCCATTCCATACCAGAGTGCGACAGGTCTTGAGGACATCGCCCAACGCTTCCACTGCCAACGGACCGATGTCGAGGATCATCTCGTCTTTGGCGACCTCGTGGACGTTGGATGTACGCAGCGATGGCGGATTGGCAGCGAATTCCTTCGCCACCACGACGTCATAGGGCAAGTGGACGGTACAGCCAGCATGATCCGCTTCATCCATGATTCGGCTGGCAGTGTCGCTCAGGTCATGCTCGCACAGCGATTTGCCGACATCGACGCCCTTCGCGGCAAGGAAGGTATTGGCCATGCCACCGCCGATGACGAGATGCTGAACCTTGCCCACCAGGTTGTGAAGGACGTCCAGCTTGGTCGAAACCTTGGCCCCGCCGACAATAGCGGCCACCGGCGCTTCGGGGTTGCCGAGCGCGGCGTCGAGCGCCTTGAGTTCGGCTTCCATTGCGCGGCCGGCATAGGCCGGAAGGTGACGCGCCAATCCCTCTGTAGAAGCATGGGCGCGATGCGCGGCGGAAAAGGCATCGTTGACGTATAGATCGCCATGCGCCGCGATACCTTTGGCGAATTCGGGATCGTTGGCCTCTTCCCCCGGCCAGAAACGGACATTGTCGAGCAGACCGATATCGCCGTTCCGCAGGATACCGATCGACTGTTCGACAACCGGCCCCATCACCTCGGGGATGAACATGATCTCCTTGTCCAGCACCTTTTCGACATCGCCCTGTACGAAGCTGGTCGACATCGTGGAGTGCCGCTGGCCCTTGGGGCGACCATAGTGGGCGAGCAGCAAGACTTTGGCACCCTTATCGGCGAGTTCGAGAATGGTGGGTTTCACCGCCTCGACACGGGTGACGTCGGTGGCCGAGCCATCCTTCATCGGAAGGTTGAGATCGACGCGCAGCAGCACGACCTTGCCGGTAATGTCGCCAAGGTCGTCCAAAGTCTTGAAGTTACTCATATTCCCAATCTATCCGTTCGGTTCGCGCGAAGTCGAGAACCGTTGGCCTGGCCGTGTCTCGACTTCGCTCGACACGAACGGTGATGTGGCTCTTACAGGAACTTGGCCATTACGCCGGCGGTGTCGATCATGCGGTTCGAGAAACCCCACTCGTTGTCGTACCAGCTTACGACGCGGGCGAGCTTGCCTTCCATCACGCTGGTTTCGAGGCTGTCGATGGTCGAGCTGGCCGGATAGTGGTTGAAGTCGCTGCTGACGAGCGGCTGATCGGTGTAGTCGAGCACGCCCTTCATCGGGCCGTCCGCAGCAGCTTTGAGCGCGGCGTTCAGTTCCTCGGCGCTGGTGTCGCGGCCGGGGGTAAAGACGAGGTCGACAAGGCTGACATTGGGCGTCGGAACGCGGACCGAGCTGCCGTCGAGCTTGCCGGCGAGTTCGGGCAGGACGAGGCCAACCGCACGGGCAGCGCCGGTGGTGGTCGGGATCATGTTCTGCGCACCGCCGCGCGCCCGGCGCATGTCGCCATGCATTTGGTCGAGCATGCGCTGATCGTTGGTGTAGCTGTGGATCGTGGTCATGAAGCCGCGCTCGATACCCACGGTGTCGTGCAGCACCTTGGCCATCGGCGAGAGGCAGTTGGTGGTGCAGCTGGCGTTCGAGACGATCACGTCGTCGGCAGTCAGGGTTTCGTGGTTCACGCCGTAGACGATCGTGGCCGAGACGTTCTTGGCCGGAGCCGAGATCAGCACGCGCTTGGCTCCCGCCTTGAGATGCGGTTCTGCCGCTTCGTGGCTCTGGAAGAAGCCGGTGCATTCCAGCACGATGTCGACACCCATGTCCCCGTGCGGGAGGTCACCCGGATCGCGCTCGCTGGTCACTGCGATCGACTTGCCGTTCACGATGATGGCGTTGTCGCCAACCTCGACTGTGCCGGGGAAGCGGCCATGCGTGCTGTCGTACTGGAACAGCAGGGCGTTCGACTTGGTGTCCGCCAGATCGTTGATCGAAACGAGGTCGAGGTCGTGATCGTCACGCTCGAGGATGGCGCGCGCCACGAGGCGTCCGATACGTCCGAAACCGTTGATTGCAACCTTGGTCGCCATTGGTAAGAACTCCTGCTTAACCGTTCAATTTGTTCATGATTTGCGGCACGATAGCGTCCGCCGTGAGACCGAATTTCGCAAACAGATCGCCAGCCGGGGCGCTTGCGCCGAACCGGTCGATCCCGATGGTCAACCCATCGGTCCCGACATAGCGTTCCCAACCGAAGGTAGTGCCTGCCTCGATCGAAACCTTGAGCGTGCTATCGGGCAAGATATCGCCGCGGTACGCATCGTCCTGCTCGTCGAAAAGCTCGGTGCAGACCATCGAGACGACCTGCGCGCCAACGCCCTGCTTTTCGAGCTTCTCAGCACATTCGAGCGCGACATGCACTTCGCTGCCGCTTGCGACCAGCGTGACCTTGGGGGCATTGCCGTTCTTCTTCAGGCGATAGGCGCCCCTTGCGCACAAGCCGGTCTCTTCGGGTGCGTTGCGGACCTGCGGCAGCCCCTGACGGCTGAGCGCGAGGACCGACGGACGATCCTTCTGGCGCAAGGCGATCTCCCAACATTCGGCCGTCTCGACCGCGTCGGCCGGCCGCATTACCAGCACATTCGGCATCATCCGCAGCGATTGAACATGCTCGACAGGCTGGTGGGTCGGACCGTCCTCGCCGAGCCCGATGCTGTCATGCGTCATCACATAGACGACACGCTGCTGCTGCAGGGCCGAAAGACGAATGGCCGCACGGCAATAGTCGGTAAAGACAAGGAAAGTGCCGCCATAGGGGATAACGCCGCCGTGCAGCGCCATGCCGTTCATCGCGGCGGCCATGCCGAATTCGCGGATACCGTAATAGACGTACCGGCCCGAATAATCGTCGGCAGTGAAGGCGGTGATGCCGCCCGCCTTGGTGTTGTTCGATCCGGTCAGGTCGGCGCTGCCGCCGATGGTCTCGGGCAGCCTGCCGTTGATCTGCGCCAAAGTCATCTCGCTCGCCTTGCGGGTCGCGACCTTCTGCGGCTCGGCCATCAGCGACTGGATATAATTGCCGAGATTGAAGCTTGCGGGCAGTTCGCCTGCCATACGGCGTTCAAATTCGGCCTTTTCGGAGCTGTTCGAGAGACGCACATCCCATTCGGAGTGCATCGCCGCGCTGCGCTCGCCAGCGCCGCGCCAATCGGACAGAACCTGTTCCGGCACTTCGAAAGGCCTGGCATCCCAACCCAGCACATTGCGCGCAGCGGAGATTTCATCCTCGCCCAGCGGCGCACCATGGGTGGCACTGGTGCCCTGCTTGTTGGGCGAACCCTTGCCGATGATCGTCTTGCAGGCGACAAGCGAAGGGCGCTGATCCGCGACCGCTTCGTCGATCGCGCGGCGAATATCGTCGAAATCGTGACCGTCGCAACTTACGACATGCCATCCGGTCGCTTCGTACCGGGCTTTGATATCCTCGCTGGTGGATAGATCGGTCGTGCCATCGATGGTGATGTTGTTGTCGTCCCACAACACCACCATGCGGCCGAGCTTCAAATGTCCGGCCAGGCCGATCGCCTCGTGATTGATGCCTTCCATAAGACACCCGTCGCCCGCGACCACCCAGGTACGGTGGTCGACCAGCTCGTCGCCGAACGTCGCATTCAAGTGACGTTCGGCCATCGCCATCCCGACGGCCATGGCAAGACCCTGACCCAGCGGGCCGGTGGTGCTTTCGACACCGTCGAGCAGGAAGTTTTCCGGGTGGCCGGCGCAGGGGCTGCCGAGCTGCCGGAAGTTGCGGATGTCTTCCATCGTCGGACGGGCATACCCCGACAGATGCAACAGGCTGTAGATCAGCATCGAGCCGTGACCCGCCGACAGCACGAAACGATCGCGGTCGGCCCAGTCGGGCGCCTTGGGATCGTGCTTGAGATATTCGCTCCACAGCACGGTCGCGACATCGGCCATACCCATGGGCATGCCGGGATGCCCCGAATTCGCCGCCTGCACCGCATCCATAGAAAGTGCCCTGATGGCATTGGCCATCTGGACCATGCGAGCAGTGTCGAGACTCATAGAATATATTCTCCGGAAAACAGGGGCGATTCGACGCGCGCGAAGCCTTCGCGGAGCGCGCGCGCGAGGTCAACCCGCGCGCTCAGCCATTCTCACCGCCCATCTGCTCATCCCAATTGTCAACAGAAGGACCCAAGCCTTTGCATGACAGCGGCTATCTTGGTACTCTTTCCTCGCCATGAATTCCGAACGTATCCAAAATGCTCTCGACCGCATCGATCATGCATTGGCGCGGATCGAAACCCAGGCAGCGCTCAAGGCGCATTCGCCGGTATCGAGCGGGCCAACCAATGCCGAACTCGTCGCCCGCCATGAAGCGCTGCGCGAAAGCGTAGCGGCCAGCATCGCGGAACTCGACGGGCTGATCAAAGGGCTCGAAGTATGAGCAACGTCACGCTCGTCGTCGGCGGCCGCAATTACACCGTCTCCTGCGAAGACGGACAGGAAGACCACGTTCAGCGGCTTGCCGGTATAGTCGACGCCAAGCTCGGGTCGATGGGCGCAAATTTCTCCGGCCAGGAAGCAAAGAACCTGCTCTTCGCCGCACTGTTTTTAGCCGATGAACTCGACGAAGCAAAGAAAGCGACCGTCGATCCGGCGGAACCGGCGATCGACGCGGAAAAATTGGCCGGTCAGCTCGAACGCATCGCGATCGCGCTCGAGAATGCCGCCTCCACTCTTGAGAGTGGTGGGGGCACATCCTAAATAGGCCGAGGCGGGGC
>CAMYIQ010000302.1 GCA_947258465.1 uncultured Erythrobacter sp. | reverse complement strand
GGCGCTGGCCCGCATCGACGAAGGTGAGTGGGGCTGGTGCGGCGTGTGCGGGGAGGAAATCGCCGAGCAGCGGCTCGCGCATAACCCGAGCGTCGCGACCTGCCTTGGCTGTGCCAGCACCGGTTAAGCGGCTTTGCACAGGCTGCGCGTTGTGACAATTTGCTCGTGAAGGCGAAGGGGGAGACGGTTGATGAAGGCGATTTTGAAGGCAGGCGCGGCGCTGGCGGTGCTCGGCATGGTGGTTCCGGCCGGTGCGCGCAGCGGAGGCGAGCGCCATGCCGAAGCGGCGGACCACCAGGCGGCAGACGGCGAAGCGGCCAAAGCGGCGGCTCTGGCCGAAGCGATGCGTGCCGCCGAGCTGTGGATCGAAGGGCAGCGGCAGTTTCGCAAGATCCCCGCGATTTCGGCGGCGGTCGTGCGGGGCGACGAAACCGTCTGGTCGGAGGGTTTCGGGACGACCGACCGGGCGAAGACCCTGCCTGCCACACCCGATACGATCTATTCGATCTGCTCGATTTCCAAGCTGTTCACTGCCGTCGCACTGATGCAGCAATGGGAACAGGGCAAGGTCGCACTGGATGCGCCCGTTTCCGAATATCTCCCCTGGGCCAAACTCGCCGACGATCCGCGCGAAAGCGTGCCGGTGACGCTGCGCGGGGCGCTGACGCATTCGGCCGGACTGCCGCGCGAATCCGATTTTCCCTATTGGACCGGCCCCGATTTTCCCTTCCCCACGCGCGATCAGATCCGTGCAAAGATCGCCAGCCAGGCCCCACTCTATCCGGCCGCGACGACATGGCAGTATTCGAACCTCGGCCTGACGCTGGTGGGCGAAACGGTGGAAGCGGTGAGCGGAGAACCCTTCACCGACTATGTGACCGCCAACATCCTCGATCCGCTCGGCCTCGACGATACGCGGCCGGGCATTCCAGCCGCCCTTTACGGCGGGCAGATGGCGGTCGGCTGGGGCGCGCTGGAACCCGACGGCACACGCCCGCAGATTGCGCTGTTCGATCCCGCGGGGATTACACCGGCCGCCGGATTCAGCGCCAGCGTGGCCGATCTGGCGAAATTCGCCGGCTGGACCATGCGGCTGGCGAAAAGCGGCGAACGCGAAGTGCTGCGCGCATCGACTCTGCGCGAAATGCAGCGCGTGCATTACATCTCGCCCGATTGGGAAACGAGTTGGGGGCTGGGCTTTTCGGTCAGGCAGGAAAACGGCACCACGGTGGTCGGCCATGGCGGGGCTTGTCCCGGCTATCGCAGCGCGCTGATGATTGCGCCCAAGGAGGAAATGGGCGTGGCCGTCGCCATGAACGCGATGGACGATCCGGGCGCCTTCGCGCGCGGGATCGCTGCACTGGTCAAGGCGCGCGGCGAGGCCAAGCCGTTCGACGCGGTCGAAGGTGTCGACCTGTCCGATTATGCAGGCGTCTATAGCGGCCAGCCGTGGAGCGCGGACTATATGATCGTCCCTTGGGCCGGAGGGCTTATCTGGCTTGCGCCCGATGCGGATCGGCCGGCCCGCAACCTGTGGCGTCTCAAGCCGCTGGGCGGCGACCGTTTTCGCGTGGTGACCGACAAAGGCGAGAAACGCGATGTGGTGCTGTTCGAGCGCGATCGTGCCGGCCGGGTCCACGCGATCCGGCAACATTCGAACACCAGCGCTCGCCTGCGCGGGTTGTGAGGCCTGACAAGGGCTGGACGGTGCACATGGCCGGATATCAGATTTCGAGAGCCTCCAGCACGCATGCGGCGCGTCGGCCTGCCGAAACACGGGGAAGTTCGAACGGCCGGTAACCCAGTGCGGGAAGCAGCGTCACGATGTGGCGATATTCCTCCACTGCCTCGTCGAATGTATGCCGCCGAGCAATGTCGGTTACGTAGATTCCCGGCCAGGGCGGGACGACGAAGACGAGGCGTTCATAGGGGCGCGCCTTGCCCAAAATGTCTGCAACGCGTCCCGCGCCCAATCGCTCGAGGCCAGCCAGCGCATCGAGCAGCCCGCGATCGTAGAACACCGGCTCACTTGTCGAGCGATGGCTCTCCAGATCCGCCCGGGCCATGTCCGCCGCGGCCGAGAGGAAGCCGTGCAGATCGTCCCACGGCGCGATGCCTCGCGCGATCAGGCGGCGGCCCGGTTCTGCCACGGTACGAAATCCGCGATCGGCCAGCTCTGCGATCAGTGTCGACTTCCCGCCACCCGAACAGCCGGTGATCAGGTAATCCGCCACCCGATCCTCAGCGTGGCAGGGCGCTTTCACCCATCAGCGCCTTGTCGACAGCGTGAGCGCATTGGCGCCCCTCGCGGATCGCCCAGACGACGAGGCTCTGCCCGCGCCGCATATCGCCGCAGGAAAACACGTTCGCCTCGCTCGTGAGATACCAGTCGGTGTCCGCTGCGACATTGCCGCGGGTGTCGAGGTCGACGCCCGCGCGGTCTAGCAGGCCGCGCCGCTTGGGGCCGGTAAAGCCCATCGCCAGCAGGATCAGATCGGCCTTGAGCGTGAATTCGCTGCCCTCGACCTCCTGCATGCGGCCATCCTTCCATTCGACCCGCACGCATTCGAGCCCCGAGACATCGCCGTTTTCCTCGACCACGCGCTTGGTCAGCACGGCCCAGTCGCGATCGACGCCTTCCTCGTGGCTGGACGAGGTGCGCAATTTCAGTGGCCAATCGGGCCAGGTCAACGCCTTGTCCTCATGCTCGGGCGGCTTGGGCATGATTTCGAGCTGGGTGACGCTGGCCGCACCCTGGCGGTTGGACGTCCCAACACAGTCGCTGCCGGTATCGCCGCCGCCGATCACGATCACATGCTTGCCCGTAGCCGTCAGGCTTCCGCGCGGCGCGGCACGCACTTCGTCGTCGCCCGCATTGCGCTTGTTCTGCTGGGTGAGGAATTCCATCGCCAGCCGCACACCATCGAGTTCCGAACCCGGAATGTCGAGCATGCGCGCTTCTTCCGCGCCGCCGGCCAGAACCACGGCATCGAAATTCTCCTGCAGGGCCTGGAAGCTGACCTCGACGCCGACTTCGCTCGATGTGCGGAACTGGACGCCTTCGGCCTCCATCTGCACCGCGCGGCGGTTGATCAGGTGCTTTTCCATCTTGAAGTCGGGAATGCCGTAGCGAAGCAGTCCGCCGATCCGGTCGGCCTTCTCGAACACAGTCACCGCATGGCCCGCGCGCGCAAGCTGCTGGGCACAGGCGAGACCCGCCGGGCCGCTGCCGATCACCGCGACCGATTTGCCGGTGCGCTGTTCGGGAAGCTGCGGCTTGACCCAGCCTTCCTTGAAGCCACGATCGATGATCGCGCACTCGATCGACTTGATCGTCACCGGGCTGTCGATCAGGTTCAGCGTGCAGGCCGCCTCGCACGGGGCGGGGCACACTCGGCCGGTAAATTCGGGGAAGTTGTTGGTGGAATGCAGCACTTCGAGCGCATTCTTCCAGTCGTCCTCATAGACCAGGTGGTTCCAGTCCGGGATGATATTGTTCACCGGACAGCCGGTGTGACAATATGGAATGCCGCAATTCATGCACCGTGCCGCCTGCGTACGCAGTTGGTCTTCCGATAAAGGAATCACGAATTCGTTGTAATGCGTCAGCCGCTCTTCGGGATCGCGATAGGTGCGATCCTTGCGCTCATATTCGAGAAAGCCGGTTTCCTTGCCCACGAGGTCAAATCTCCGATTTGGCCGAAGCCCCCGCGCAGGCGGAGGTCCCGCCAGGCTTTGCGGGAAAGTTGAAAATAGATACGGAATTCCCGCTTTTGCGGGAATGACGGAATAGGCCGAACCGAGTCATTCGGCCGCTTCCATCGCCGCCTGTTCGCGTTCGTCCTCGAGCGCTTTCAGTGCGCGGGCGTAGTCGCGCGGCATCACCTTGCGGAAATTTTTGAGCTCGTTCGTCCAGTCGTCGAGCAGCGCCTTGGCTTGGGCCGATCCGGTATGGAGCAGGTGCCGCTCGACAAGAACCCTGAGCCGTTCGGCATCGTGGTAAAGCGGATCGCCCATGCCGTTATTCTCGACCGAGACGGGCCGCTGCTGCGGTGTGCCCCAGCTCTTTTCGGCGCCCTCGCCGTCGCCCGGCTGGACGTCGAGCACGTCGACCTGCGCAGGGTTGCACAGCTTTTCAAAGCGCCGCTCGGGATCGTAGACATAGGCGATCCCGCCGCTCATCCCGGCGGCGAAATTGCGCCCCGTGGGGCCGAGTACGCAGACCACGCCCCCGGTCATATATTCGCAGCCGTGATCGCCGGTGCCCTCGACCACCGCGACCGCGCCCGAATTGCGGACGCCGAAACGCTAGCCCGCGACGCCGGGGAAATAGGCCTCGCCCGAGATTGCGCCGTACAGCACGGTGTTGCCGACGATGATATTGTCGCCCGGTGCGCGCGGAGCCTCGTCCGGCTGGCGCACGATGATCCGGCCGCCCGACAGGCCCTTGCCGACATAATCGTTGGCATCGCCGGTCAGGCTGATCGTCACCCCATGCGCGAGCCAGGCGCCGAAGCTTTGCCCGGCAACCCCGGTGAAATCGATCCTGATGGTGTCGGGCGCAAGACCCGCATGTCCATGCGCCTCGGCGATCCGGCCCGACAACATGGTGCCGACGGTGCGGTTCACATTGCGGATGGTCCGCGTGAGCTGGACCGCCTGGCCGCTTTCGATCGCGGGTTTGCAGGCCTCGATCAGTTCGACATCCAGCGCCGCCGCCAGTCCGTGGTCTTGCGTATCGGTGTGGAACAGCGCCTTGCCTTCCTCGATCGGGACGGTGTGGAGGATGCGCTTCAGATCGACGCCATGCGCCTTCCAGTGACGTTCCACGCGGCGCATGTCGATCCGGTCGACCCGGCCGACCATTTCCTCGACCGTGCGAAAGCCCATTTCGGCCATGATCTGGCGCAGCTCTTCCGCAACGAAGAAGAAGTAGTTGATGACATGCTCGGGCGTGCCGACGAAGCGCTTGCGCAGCACCGGGTCCTGCGTCGCTACGCCTACCGGGCAGGTGTTGAGGTGGCACTTGCGCATCATGATGCACCCCGCCGCGATCAGTGGCGCGGTCGCGAATCCGAACTCGTCCGCGCCCAGCAGCGCGCCGATGGCGACGTCGCGGCCGGTGCGCAGGCCGCCATCGACCTGCACCGCGATGCGGCTGCGCAGATCGTTGAGCAGCAGCGTCTGCTGCGTTTCGGCGAGGCCGATTTCCCACGGGGAGCCGGCATGGGTGAGGCTGGTCAGCGGGCTCGCGCCCGTGCCGCCCTCATAGCCGGAAATCGTGACATGATCGGCCTTGCACTTGGATACGCCCGCAGCGACCGTGCCGACGCCGACTTCGCTCACCAGTTTCACCGAGATACGGCTTTCGGGCTGCACGTTCTTGAGATCGTGAATGAGCTGAGCGAGATCTTCGATCGAATAGATATCGTGGTGCGGCGGCGGGCTGATAAGGCCCACGCCCGGGGTCGAATGGCGCACCTTGCCGATGCGCTTGTCGACCTTGTGGCCGGGCAATTGCCCACCTTCACCGGGCTTCGCGCCCTGCGCCATCTTGATCTGGATATCGTCCGAATTGACCAGATATTCGGTGGTCACGCCGAAGCGGCCCGATGCCACCTGCTTGATCCGGCTGCGCATCGAATCGCCATTGTCCAAGGGACGGAAGCGTTCGGGTTCTTCACCGCCTTCGCCGGTGTTCGAGCGGCCGCCCAAGCGGTTCATCGCGATGGCCAGCGTCGAATGCGCCTCGTGACTGATCGAGCCGAAGCTCATCGCGCCGGTGCTGAAACGCTTGACGATCTCGACCGCCGGTTCGACCTCGTCGAGGCTCAGCGGCTGATCGGCCGGTTGCAGTTCCATCAGCCCGCGAATCGTCAACAGACGCTCCGACTGCTCGTTCACGCTAGCCGCGAATTCGGCGTAGTTCTTCGCATCGTTGCCGCGCACCGCATGTTGCAATTGCGCGACCGATTGCGGGGTCCAGGCATGGGCCTCGCCGCGCAAGCGGTACTGATAGATCCCGCCCGCATCCAGCATGCCTTCGTATAGCGGATTGTCGCCATAGGCCTGCGCGTGGCGCAGCACCGCTTCCTGCGCCACTTCCTTGAGGCCGATGCCCTCGATCGTCGTCGCCGTGCCGGCGAAATAGGCGTCGATGAATTCGGAATTGAGGCCGACCGCGTCGAAGATCTGCGCGCCGCAATAGGATTGGTAGGTCGAGATACCCATCTTGGACATCACCTTGAGGATGCCCTTGCCCACCGCCTTGACGTAATTGTGCGCGACGTCGCCGGGGGCGAGATCGGGAAAGCGGTCGGCGCGCAAATGCTCGAGCGTTTCGAACGCAACATAGGGGTTGATGCCTTCGGCCCCATAGCCGGCAAGCGCGCAGAAATGCTGGACCTCGCGGGCCTCGCCGGTCTCGATGACCAAGCCGGTCTGCATGCGCAGGCCCTGCCGCACAAGCTGGTGATGCACCGCGCTGGTGGCCAGGAGTGCGGGCATGGGGATGCGGTCGGGGCCTTGGCCCCGGTCCGACAGGATCAGGATGTTGGCATCGCCCAGCACCGCCTCGGTCGCGGCCCAGCACATTTCCTTGAGCGCCATGGCGAGACCGTCGGCCCCGGTGCTTGCATCCCAGGTGATATCGATGGTCGCGGTGCGGAAGGCGCCGTCCAGCGCCGCTTCGACAGACCGGATCTTAGCCAGATCCTCGTTGGTGAGAATCGGCTGCGAGACTTCGAGGCGCTTGTGCGTGCCGCCATCGCGGCCGAGCAGATTCGGACGCGGTCCGATCATCGACAGCAGGCTCATCACCAGCTCTTCGCGGATCGGGTCGATCGGCGGGTTGGTCACCTGCGCGAAGTTCTGCTTGAAATAATCGTAGAGCAGACGGCTGCGGTCCGACAGCACGGCGATCGGCGTATCGGTGCCCATCGATCCGATCGGGTCCTCGCCGCCGCGCGCCATTGGTTCGAGAAAGCGTGCAATGTCTTCCTGCGTGTAGCCGAAGGCTTGCTGGCGTTCGAGCAGCGAGGTGTCGGCAACAGAAATGGCCGACAGCTCGGGTTCGATATGATCGAGGTCTTCGAGCTTGTATTGCGCCTTCGCCAGCCATGCTTCGTAAGGCTCGGCGGCGGCGAGATCGGCCTTGAGCTCCTCGTCCTCGACGATGCGCCCCTGCTCGAGATCGATCAGCAGCATGCGGCCCGGCTGGAGCCGCCATTTGCGCGTGATGTCGGTATCGTCGAAGGGCAGGACGCCGCTTTCCGAGGCGAGCACGACGAGATCGTCCTTGGTGGTGCACCAGCGGGCAGGGCGCAATCCGTTGCGATCGAGGCAGGCCCCGATCTGGCGGCCATCGGTGAAGCATACCGCCGCCGGGCCGTCCCACGGCTCCATCAGCGCGGCATGATATTCGTAAAAGGCGCGGCGCTCCGGGCTCATCAGCGGGTTTTTCGCCCATGCCTCGGGCATCAGCATCATCATCGCATGCGCGAGGCTGTAGCCGCCGGTGAGCAGTAGCTCGAGCGCATTGTCGAGGCATGCGGTGTCCGACTGGCCATGCGGGATCAGCGGCCACATCTTGTCGAGGTCCGAGCCGAGCAGCTCGCTTTCCATCGTCCGGCGGCGCGCTTCCATCCAGTTCACATTGCCGCGAACCGTGTTGATTTCGCCATTATGCGCCATGAAGCGATAGGGGTGGGCGAGGCGCCAACTGGGGAAGGTGTTGGTGCTGAAACGCTGATGGACAAGGCCGAGGGCCGAAACGCAATCGGGATCGCGCAGATCGTCGTAGAAACTGCCGACCTGGTTGGCGAGCAGCAGGCCCTTGTAGACTACCGTGCGGCTGGAAAAGCTCGGGATATAGGCTTGGCTCAGTCCTTCGATGCCATGCTTGGCCTCGAGCGCTTGCAGCGGGTTCAGCGTCTGCTTGCGGATGACGACGAGCTTGCGCTCAAAGGCATCGTTGTCGAGGCAGTTCGTCCCGCGGGCGATGACGCATTGGCGAATGACCGGCATCGAATCGACCACCGCCTTGCCCAGCCCGTCCAGCGTGGTCGGGACATCGCGCCAGCCGACGACGCGCTGACCTTCCTTCTCGGCGAACCGTTCGAGCTGCCGTTCGACAAATCCGCGGGCTTCGTCCTGTTGGGGCAGGAAGCACATCGCCACGGCATAATCGCCCGGCTGCGGCAAATCGTGGCCGCAGCCGTCTGCCCATTTACGGATGAGCGGATCGGGAATCTGCAGCAGGATTCCCGCCCCGTCGCCCAGCAACGGATCGGCGCCGACCGCGCCGCGGTGGTCCAGATTGGCGAGAATTTCGAGCGCCTGGGTGACGATGGCATGACTTTTCGCACCCTTGATATGTGCGACCATGCCGACACCGCAGGCATCGTGTTCGTTCTGCGGATCGTAGAGACCCGTGATAGTGTGGGGCGGCGTGCGTCCCATGGGCGAAGCGTCCTCCTTCGTGCCCGCCAACCGGCCTCGCTTGATGCGGGGCGGCCGGGAGCAAGGTCGATCGGTGCCGAACGCGGCACCTGCAAAATTGCGCGAAGGCCCGTCATGCCGACAGGAAAGGTTTTTTGCAACTGCGAGAAGCGTAGCAAAATTTCACGGGCGTCAAGAATTACGCTTTTCGGTACGATTCCGTAGCGGAAATCCGGCCTCGGCGGCGCTGCCCTTATTCTGGCTTACCCACCCGGCTGAGTTTGTCGAGCGCGCTGCGCAGTTCCGCTTGCGGATCGCTTGGGCTTTCGGCTGGAACCGGACCGGGCGCCTCGCGCTCGGCTTCGCGGCGCAGGGAAGCGATAACGGGATCGGCCTCGTTCGGGGCGGCCTGGGCAGGCGGCCCCGCCTTCAGCGCGCCGAGCGCGGCGCCGAGCCGTTCGGTCAGCGCATCGAGGGGAAGATCGCCGAGTGCGGCGGGCGTCACGGTGTCGTTTTCCGCCATATCCGAACCTTCGGGTGGCTCCGCGGAACCGGCCGCATCTGCGATCGCTGCGGTGTCCCGAGCTTCGGGGAGCGGCGCGTCCGAAGGCGCTTCCGCCGCTATACCGAGGGTTTCCCGCGATTCGTCCCAAGCCGGCGCTATGCCCGTGTCGATACCCGTATCGGGGAGGGGCTCTTCCCAATCCTCGGTGATAAACCGGTCCTCCGCCCTGCCATCGATCTGGGCGATCTCAGGCCCATCCCCGATTTCGGCAGGGGCCGCCGGCTCAACCGGGCTTTCTTCCTCGATCTGCGGCCCAGCTATGCCGATCCCTTCCTCGGCGATGTCCTCGCGCGGGTTGAAGGGGCGGCGCGGGGCACCTGCCTCGAGCGGGGTAGGTCCGGTCTCGATTCCCTGTTCGTCTTCGCGATCCTGCAACCAGACCCCGGCGCTATCCGTTTCGGCGTCGTCGTCCTCCCGCGATGCCTCGTTGATCGCCGCCACGCGGATCGCGAGCACAAGGCCGATGAGCAGGCCGAGCGCCGCGGCAATCAGCGACAATGCCGCGCGGATCGCGGTGCTATCGCTCAAAATACCGGCGATGCCGATGCGTTCGGCCAACAATGCGTGGATCGCCGGCGGCATGACGAAGAGGCCCAGGCCGAGCAACAATGCGAACCACGCGGCCACGCCCCATTTGAAGGCGGGGT
>CAMYIQ010000301.1 GCA_947258465.1 uncultured Erythrobacter sp. | reverse complement strand
GTGGTGCGGATCGAGCGCAGCGGCCACCAGCCGATGAACCCGGTGGTCGAACGCGCCCGGCATCGCGTCGCGGTCGACCTCAAGAGCGAAGAGGGGCAGAGCTTCGTCAGGACCGCTTTGAAGCATGCCGATGTGCTGGTCGAGGGCTTTCGCCCCGGGGTGATGGAACGCCTCGGACTTGGCCCGGACGAGATGCTTAAGGCCAATCCGCGGCTCGTCTATGCGCGTATGACCGGCTGGGGGCAGGACGGCCCGCTGGCACAGGCTGCGGGACACGACCTCAACTATATCGCCATCACCGGCGCATTGGACGCGATCGGCAAGCGCGGCGAACTGCCAGTGCCGCCGCAGAATCTCGTCGGCGATTTCGGCGGGGGCTCGATGTATTGCGCCATGGGTATTCTCGCGGCGCTGTTCGAGAGGGAACGGAGCGGCAAGGGGCAGGTAGTCGATGCGGCGATCGTCGACGGTGTCACCAGCTTGATGAGCTTCTTCTACGGCCAGCCGCACAGCGCGCTGCGCACGGTCGAACGCGGTGCGGGCCTGCTCGGCGGAGCGGCGCATTTCTACCGCTGCTATACTTGTAAGGACGGCAAGGAGATCAGCGTCGGCGCCATCGAGCCACAATTCTATGCCGAGCTGCTCCAGCGCGCCGACGCGCCCGAGCATCTGCGCGAGGCGCAGATGGATCCCGCGGAGTGGAACGATTACGCCGAGGACCTTGCCGCGCTCTTCGCCACCAAGACGCAGGCCGAATGGTGCGAACTGCTGGAAGGGACCGATGCCTGCTTCTCGCCGGTCGTCCCGCTCGATCATGCAAAGGATCATCCTCACATGAAGGCACGCGGCGCTTTCGTCGAACATGGCGGACGCTGGCACACCGCGCCCGCCCCGCGTTTCGACCGCACGCCGAATACCATTCGCGACAGTGTCGAAGATGGCGATGCAGTCGTTGAGCGCTGGGCCGAAGGGAGCTAAACGCACGCGCAAAGGAGAGATTCCCATGCGCAATTGCACCAAGTTCTACATCGACGGCCAGTGGGTCGATCCGGTCGAGGAAAACACCCAGCCGGTCGAAAACCCGGCCACCGAAGAAACCATCGGTCACATCAGCTTCGGCACAAAAGCCGATGTCGACAAGGCTGTGGCCGCTGCGCGCCGCGCGTTTGAGACCTTCAGCCAGACGAGCAAGGAAGAGCGCCTGACGCTTCTGCGCGCGATCCAGGCCGAGATCGAGAACCGCAAAGAAGAGCTTGCCACTGCCGTGAGCGACGAAATGGGTGCGCCGATGAGCCTGGCCAATGGCCCGCATGTCGGCTTGCTCGCCGGGCATTGCCAGAAGGCCATCGAGATTCTCGAGGGTTTCGAGTTCGAGCGCCAGGACGGACCAACGCTCCATGTCTGGGAGCCGGTCGGCGTGGTCGGCATGATCACTCCGTGGAACTGGCCGCTGAACCAGATCGCCTGCAAGGTCTTCCCCGCGCTGGCGACAGGCAACACCATGGTATTGAAGCCCAGCGAAATCGCGCCTTTCAACGCTTATATCTTCGCCGAGATCATGGATGCGGCGGGCGTGCCTGCGGGCGTGTTCAACCTCGTCAATGGCGACGGGCCGGGCGTGGGCGAGGCGATCAGCGGCCATCCCGACATCGACATGGTCAGCTTCACCGGATCGACCCGCGCGGGTATCCTGATTGCCAAGAATGCTGCCGACACGGTCAAGCGCGTGGCGCAGGAACTGGGCGGCAAGAGCCCAAACATCGTGCTCGACGACAGCGCCTTCACCCAGTCGGTCGCCAAGGGCACGGTCGCGATGATGGGCAATTCCGGCCAGACCTGCACCGCACCCAGCCGCATGCTCGTGCCGCATAAGCGCATGGCAGAGGCCAAGGCGGCGGCCAAGGAAGCAGCCGAGGGCGTGATCCCCGGCGATCCCAAGGGTAATGCCGCGATCGGTCCTGTCGTTTCCCGCACCCAGTGGGACAAGATCCAGGGCCTGATCGAAAAAGGTATCGAAGAAGGCGCGACGCTGGTCGCAGGCGGTCCGGGCAAGCCCGAGGGGCTGGAAACCGGCCATTACGTAAAGCCGACCGTCTTCGCCGATGTCGACAACGACATGACCATCGCGCGCGAGGAAATTTTCGGGCCGGTCCTCTGCATCCTCGGCTATGAGGATTACGACGATGCGATCCGCATCGCCAACGATACCGAATACGGCCTCGCCAGCGCGATCACGGGCGAGGACGTGGAAACTGCCCGCGGCCTCGCCAAGCGCATTCGCGCAGGCCGGGTTGCGATCAATGGGGGCTACGACCTCAATGCGGCGTTCGGCGGCTACAAGAAGTCGGGCAATGGCCGCGAGTGGGGCGAGTGGGGCTTCCACGACTTCCTCGAAGTGAAAGCCGTGATGGGCCACGGTTGATGGCAGGCAAACACTTCGACGAGTGGGAAATCGGCGACAAGCTGACCCATGAAATCCGGCGCACGGTGACGGAGGCGGACAATCTCTTCTTCACCGTGATGACGCACAATCCGCAGCCGCTCCACCTCGACGTGGAAGCGGCGAAGGAAAGCGAGTTCGGGCAGATCCTGGTCAACGGCACCTATACCTTCTCGCTGATGGTGGGGCTGAGCGTGGGGGACACCACGCTCGGCACGCTGGTGGCCAATCTCGGTTACGACAAGCTGGTCATGCCCAAGCCGGTATTTATTGGCGATACGCTGCATGCGACCAGCGAAGTCGTGGCCTTGCGGGAAAGCAAGTCCCGGCCCGATACCGGGATCGTGACCTTTCTGCACGAAGCGGTGAACCAACGCGGCGAGGTGGTGTGCCGCTGCGAACGCTCGGCCCTGCTCAGGAAACGTCCGGGATCGCACGGCGCGTAACCTTTCGCCTCGTGGAGCGTTTGTGCCGCGAGGGAGACGGTTGTGACTCATAGTGAACCGACCAGCATGGGCGAAGTGCTCGGCGAACTCGACGAGCTGGCCGCGACGCGCGAAAAGGTCCGCATGGCGGACGTGCTCGACGATTTCGGCAAACGCAGCTTCGGCCCGTTTATCCTGATCCCGGCATTACTCGAGATGACGCCCGTCGGCGGCATCCCTGGCGTACCGACCGCGCTTGCGCTGTTCATCGCCCTGATCGCAGTCCAGTTGTTGTTGGGGCGCGATCATGTCTGGATGCCGCAATTCGTTCAGCAACGGGCGGTGGGTTCGAAAAAGTTGCACCGGGCGGTGACCGGGCTGCGCGGGCTCGGCAATTTTCTCGACCGTCATAGCGAAGGGCGGCTCGAAGGGTTGACGCGGGGGCCGGCGATCAAGGGGGTTGCCGTGACGATCCTCGCACTGTGCTGCACCGTTCCGCCGCTCGAATTCCTGCCCTTTGCCAGCACCATCCCGATGCTGGCGATTGCCGTTCTCGGTCTCGCCCTGACCGTGCGTGACGGCGCGCTCGTTCTGGCATCGCTCGTCTTCACTGCCATCGCTACCGCCACCGGCATTGCGATGTATCTCAATTCCAGCGGCAGCGGGGAGGGCGGCTCACTACCGTTTCTCTAGCGGTTCTTGCATACCGCGCTTGACCGCATGCCGGGCGGTGGCGCACATTCTTCCCGGGCTATTCGGGAGGGGAGAGCCGGTGACTATCGAGAAAAAAGGCTGGGTCGCACTGGCAGCATTGGCTCTGGCCGGATGCGGTCTTGCGGGTGAGGGCGAGCCGAGCGAGGCGCAGCGCGGAGATGGCACCGACACCATCGAGCTCGCCGAATTTCCCGACCGGCCCTATTGGGGCGACACGCATCTTCATACGGATATCTCCGTCGATGCCTTCGGATTCGGCGTCCGGCTAGGTGCGGAAGACGCGCTGAAATTCGCGCGCGGGGACAAAGTCACGGCGACCACCGGAATGGAGGCGCAGCTCGACCGACCGCTCGATTTCCTCGTCATCTCGGACCATTCGGACGCGATGGGCGCGACCCGGCGCCTGTACGATGCACCGCGCATGCTGGTGCGCGATCCGACATTGCGGCGCTGGTACGATATGATGCACGAAAGCCCCGAGCAATCGACCCGCGCGGTGGCCGAACTCATCACGGCGGCGGCAAATGACGAGATACCCGAGGCTTTGCGCGATCCTGCCCGCCAGGCGGCCGCGACGCGCGAGCTGTGGGACACCCATCTCGCTATGCTGGACCGGTATAACCGTCCCGGCGAATTCACGGCTTTCGCGGGGTTCGAGTGGACGCTGATGCCCGACGGCAACAATCTCCACCGCGTGGTGATGTTCAGGGACGGCAGCGTGAAGACGGGACAGGTCGTGCCGTTTCCCGGCCTCGATACGACACCCGAACAGCTATGGGATTATATGGAGGCCTATGAGGCCAATACCGGCGGACGTGTGCTGGCCATCCCGCATAATTCCAACCTGTCCAATGGCATGATGTTCGATCTGGTCGGACCCGATGGTGGGGCGATGGGGGCCGATTATGCCCGTCGCCGTGCGCGCTACGAGCCCGTGGTCGAGGCGACGCAGATCAAGGGCGACAGCGAGACGCATCCTTTCCTCTCGCCCAATGACGAATTCGCGGCCTTCGGTGTCGCCGGATGGGAGCTGGGCAATCTGCCGCTGACCCGCAAGTCGACGCCCGAGATGTATGCGGGCAGCTATGTCCGCAGCGCGCTGCTGCGCGGGTTGACGCTCGAGCAGCAAATGGGGGTCAATCCCTACGCCTTCGGCCTCATCGGTTCGACCGACAGCCATACCGCGCTCGCCACCGGCGACGAGGACAACTTCTTCGGCAAGCATACCGGCAACGAGCCGCGCGAAGATCGCGCGATGGCGGGCCAGAACCTCGGCACGCGCGTCGGCCGCTTCGGCTGGCACTATCTTGCAGGCGGCTATGCCGCGGCCTGGGCGCGCGGCAATACCCGCGCCGAAATCTTCGATGCCTTCATGCGGCGCGAAGTCTATGCAACCACCGGGCCGCGCATGGTACTGCGGTTGTTCGCGGGTTTCGATTTTGCCGAGGACGACTGGGACGGCGACTGGGTGCGCGCCGGCTATACGCGCGGCGTGCCGATGGGCGGCGATCTGGAAGATACCGGCCGCGCGCCGGTATTCCTCATCTCCGCGCTAAAGGATCCCGACGGTGCCAATCTCGACCGGGTCCAGGTGATCAAGGGCTGGGTCGATGCCAACGGCCAGGCGCAGGAGCGCGTCTATGACGTTGCCTGGTCCGATATGGATGGCGAACGGCGCCGCGTCGGCGGCAAAGTGCCCGCTGTGGGCGATACCGTGATCCGGCGCGAGGCGAGTTACGAAAACTCGATCGGCGCGGCGGAACTGCGCGCGACCTGGCGCGATCCCGACTATCGCCCGGGCCAGCGCGCCTTCTATTACGTACGCGCGATCGAGATCCCGACGCCGAGCTGGGTTTTGTTCGATGCTAGGCGTTTCGGCTTCGACCTGCCGTCCGAGGTGGTCGAGGCGAACGTGATCCAGGAACGTGCCTATTCCTCGCCCGTCTGGCTGCGGCCGCGCCGCGGCCCCGGCGATGCGCCGCGCATCATGGACCAGGGATGATCCGCACACTGGTGCGCGACCCGCTCGCGCATTTCCTTCTCGCCGGGGCGGCCATCTGGGGTGCGCTCGCGCTGATCGGCGATCCGGTCGATCCGGCAAGCCGGATGATCGAGCTGTCGCGTGAGCGACAGGCGGGGATCGCGCTGGGCTTCGAGCGCATGATGGGACGCCCGCCGACCGATGCGGAAATGGACGCAGCCATCGCTCGCTGGGTGCGCGAGGAAGTGCTCTATCGCGAAGCCTTGCGGTTGGGCATCGATCAAGGCGATGCGGTCGTGCGGCGACGGTTGGCAACCAAGATGGACGAGCTCGCCGGAGCGGAGGCGGAAGTCGTGCGGCCATCCGATGCGGTGCTCGAACGCTGGCTTGCCGACAATGCGGAAAACTATGCGGCAGGTGGCGCGGTCAGTTTCGCGCAGGCTTTCTTTCCGAACGAGAAAGCTGCGCGCGAGGCGCTCGGAGCGATGCAACCCGAGGGTACGCCGATCAGCTTGCCGAAATCGGTCGAGGCCATGGAGCTGACCGAAATCGAAGCGGTCTTCGGGCGGGAATTCGCGTCGGGACTTGCCTCTCTATCTACTGGCGAGGCCTGGCAGGGGCCGGTCCGCTCGGGATTTGGTTGGCATCTGGTACGCCTCGACCGGCGGACCGCGGGACGCGTTTCGGATCTCGAATCAATCCGGGACCGGCTCGAGGCCGACTGGCGCAGCGCGACCATCGCCGAGCGGCGAAAGCGTGCCTACGAAGTGCTACGCGCGGCCTATTCCGTCGAGGTCGAATGATCCGCTGTCTTGCCGCGTTGTGCCTGCTCGTGTTCAGCGCGCCCGCGCTGGCGGATGAGATGCGGCCGGTCGCAATCCAGTTCGAACAATTCGACGGAACCGATTGGCGGCTAGGTTGGCGCCAGCCGATCGCCAGTGCGGCGGACGACCGCATGGCGATGCCGCACCTGCCGGAGAATTGCCGTATCGAAGGAGACATCCAGCGCCGGATGGCCCCACTGGCGGCTCACGGAATTGCCGATGTGGTCTGCGACGGCACCGTCGCCGGCAGGTCGATCGGCTGGCCCGCCTTCCCCGGCCATGGCGAGGCGATCCTGCGGGTCGCGCCGCTGGATCGCGGCGTGCAGGTCCATCGCCTGACTCCCGAAGAACCCACGGCCATGATCGCCGCAAAGCCCTCTTCCGCGCAGGTCTGGCGCGGCTATTTCGTCATCGGTGTCGAGCACATCCTTGCCGGATGGGATCACCTGCTGTTCGTTATCGCGCTGGTCCTGCTCGTCGCGCGGCCCTGGCCGGTTGTGAAAGCGGCCACGGCCTTCACACTCGCCCATTCGATCACGCTCGCGGCGGTCACGCTGGGCTTCGAAGGAATCCGGCAAAACGTCGTCGAGGCGCTGATCGCGCTGTCGATCGTATTCCTTGCCGTGGAAATCGCACGGGGCAGTCGCGATACGCTTACCCGCCGCTTGCCCTGGCTGGTCGCCTTCGCCTTTGGCCTGCTGCACGGTTTCGGTTTTGCCGGGGCCTTGCGGGAGATCGGCCTGCCGGAGGGTGAAGTGCCCGCCGCGCTGGTCAGCTTCAATCTGGGCGTGGAGGCGGGGCAATTGCTTGTCGTTGCCGCCGTCCTGCTACTCATGGAGTGGGTCGGGCGGCTGCGTCCGGATGCCAGACCGCAGCTGATCCGGTTCTCCGCCTATGCGATCGGTATCACGGGCAGCTATTGGCTGATCGACCGGCTCGTCGCCTGAAAGCGGAATTTCCGTATAGCCGTGCAACTTGCCATTCACCTGTCGCATCCTACATAATCGGCAGTGAAAGGACCCCGCGCATGAGCGATCAGAATTCCCCGCCCGAGCCTGAGGGCAACGGGCCTAACCCCTGGGTCAAGAGCCTGATGATCTGGGGCGGCATTTTTCTTGCCCTGCTGATGGTCGTTTCGATGTTCGGCGGCGGGTCGAGCGGCGCTGGTACACAAATTCCCTATTCGGATTTCCGTGACAAGGTGGCCGAAGGTTCTGTCGCCAGCGTGCAGATTTCCGAAACGCAGATCGCGGGCGAGATGAAGAATGGCGAGCAGTTCTCGACCATTCCGGTGGCGAACGACGCCACGCTGCCGCAATTGCTGGAAGATAATGGGGTGCGCTATTCTGGCGTCGAAGCCGAAGGCGGGAATATCCTCCTTTATGCGCTGATCCAGATCCTGCCCTTCGTCCTGATCCTCGGCATCGCCTTCTTCGCTCTGCGTCAGGTGCAGAAAGGTGGCGGCGCGGGCGGCGCGATGGGCTTCGGCAAGTCCAAGGCCAAGCTGCTGACCGAACGCCAGGGCAAGGTGACGTTTGACGATGTTGCCGGCATCGACGAAGCGCGTGAGGAGCTGGAGGAAATCGTCGAATTCCTCAAGGATCCGCAGCGTTTCTCCAAGCTCGGTGGTCAGATCCCGAAGGGCGCGCTGCTGGTCGGGTCGCCCGGTACCGGCAAGACCTTGCTCGCGCGCGCCATCGCGGGCGAAGCGGGAGTGCCGTTCTTCACGATTTCGGGTTCGGACTTCGTCGAAATGTTCGTCGGTGTCGGCGCGAGCCGCGTGCGCGACATGTTCGAGCAGGCCAAGAAAAACGCACCCTGCATCCTGTTCATCGACGAAATCGATGCGGTCGGTCGTTCGCGCGGTCACGGCCTCGGCAATTCGAACGACGAGCGCGAGCAGACGCTTAACCAGTTGCTCGTCGAAATGGACGGGTTCGAGGCGAATGAAGGCATTATCATCATCGCCGCGACCAACCGCCCCGACGTCCTCGACCCGGCGCTGCTGCGCCCGGGCCGGTTCGACCGCCAGGTGGTGGTGCCGATCCCCGATATCGACGGGCGCGAGAAGATCCTCGCCGTGCACATGAAGAAGGTGCCGCTGGCGCCGGATGTGAACCCCCGCACGATCGCCAGGGGTACGCCCGGTTTCTCGGGCGCCGACCTTGCCAATCTCGTTAACGAGGCGGCGCTCCTGGCCGCGCGTCGTAACAAGCGTCTCGTCGCCATGCAGGAATTCGAGGACGCCAAGGACAAGGTCATGATGGGCGCCGAACGCCGTAGTATGGTCATGACCGAGGACGAGAAGAAGATGACCGCCTATCACGAGGCCGGCCATGCGCTGGTGTCGCTGAACGAGCCGGCATCCGACCCGATCCACAAGGCCACGATCATTCCGCGCGGCCGCGCACTGGGTATGGTGATGCGCTTGCCCGAACGGGATAACTATTCCTACCATCGCGACAAGATGCACGCCAATCTGGCCGTCGCCATGGGCGGTCGCGTGGCGGAAGAAATCATCTTCGGACACGACAAGGTATCCAGCGGGGCCAGCGGCGACATCCAGTACGCCACCGACCTTGCGCGCAATATGGTCACCAAATGGGGCATGTCCGACAAGCTTGGACCCCTGCAGTACGAAGCCAGTCAGGAAGGCTATCTCGGCATGGGCCAGACGGCGCGCACCATGTCGGGCGCCGAGACCAACAAGCTGATCGATGCCGAGATCAAGCGGCTGGTCGAAGACGGCCTCGCCCGGGCGAAGGAAGTGCTGACCGAACAGGAGGACAAGCTCCACCTGCTGGCTCAGGCGATGCTCGAATACGAAACGCTGACCGGCGACGAGATCGATCAGTTGATGAAAAACGGCAAGATCGACCGGCCCGACGAGCCCAAGGGGCCGGTTGTGGTCAAGCCGATGGCTGGTGCCGCCGTGCCCAAGGCCGGCAAGAAGTTCGACGGAGGTCCCGCGCCCCAAGGCGCGTAACGCCAGTCGTCGTTGCAGGATTGGGGCTGTCCGGCGATCCCGGACGGCCCTTTTTCTTGCTCAGTAGAGGCCGAGCAGCATCAGCAGCGATGTAAACAGGCCGAGGACGATAACTATCAGAATGCTGAGCACCGACAGGCGCCAGAAGGCTGAAAACCGCGACAGGCCATAGGTCCCGCGCAAGTGCTTGTAGATGTGGATCGGTGGAATCAGCAATGATCCCAAAGCCACTATGCTGGTGGGCATGCCTGCCATTCCGCCCAATACGATGGCCAAAATCAACAGCGTCATGAAGGCGAGCGAGTAGGTGACGAAAATGGCATGGTCATAGGCGCGGAAGCGGCGTTTCCAGAAGAACAGCAGCCAGACGAAGGGAACCGACAAGGGAATGAGCAGCCAGCTAAATTTGTAAAAGCTGGTCTGCAGCTTGTAGAGCATCAGACCGGGGTTCTTCTGCCACTTTTCGAGCCCCTTTTTCAGCCACCCGGTGTTCGCAGAGTCGAGGTTCCAGTCCTCCCCCTTCGTTACGACTTCGGCGAGGCTTTGCGAATCGGCGTTCGTCTCGATCCGTGCCGATTGGCCTTCCGGGAGGCTCGCCGGTTCTTCTTCGGTAGGCCCATTGAGAAACGGCAGTTCCTGCTGCGCTTGCGCCACTGCGGCGAGCTGCCGTTCGAGCTCGGAGAGTTCCTCTTCGGCGCTCGCGCTCTGGGCATGCCCCGTTTCAGGGTCGGCGATGCGCTCTGCCAGCGTGTCGCGTCGATTTTCGAGCCGTTCGACCTGCTCTCCGGCCAGTTCCCGTAATTGCGCATCGGTATCGCCGCGCAGGTCGGTAGGCGCGCTGATGCCGGCGATCTGGAACACGGCGAACATCAGGAAGATGGAGAACAGGAACAGCGCCATCGGGCTGACGAAGCGGGTGCGTTCCCCATCGATATATCGCCGTGTGAGTTCGCCGGGCTTGAACAGCAGTTTGGGCAGGGTGCGCCAGGTCTTGCTGTCGAAATGCACCGCGCCATGCGCGATATCATGCATGAAAGCGCTCAACGTGCGATGCAGATGCGCCTTCTGGCCGCAGCGATGGCAATGTTCGCCGACCAGTTGCGTACCGCAATTGAGACAGGCGCCCTCGGCAAAATGCCCCTTTTCCAGCGGTGTCGCACTGCCTGGCCGTTCCGCAACCGCTTTGGCGTACAATCCGCCCTCGATTGCCGTACCCAGCCCTTCAACACCGTCGCTCATCAAGCCTCCTGTCGGGCCGCAGAATAGGGAAGATAGCCGCGATGCCGCAACGCAAAAGGCCACCCCTTGGGCGGCCTTTCCACGGTTCGGCGATTTTCCGCTCGGTTCAGCCGTCGTAATCGGCGCCGATCGAGGTCGAGCGAGTGGGCGCCGATGCGGTGATCCGCAGGGCCTCCGCCGACTGGCTGAGCGAGCCGACTTCATCGATCTCGTCATCATCGTCCGGCAGGATTTTCTGCAGATTGGTAACGGCCGCTTCCTTGAGATCCTTGGGCTTGATCGTCTGCTCGGCGATTTCGCGGAGAGCCACAACCGGGTTCTTGTCGCGATCGCGGTCGAGGGTCAGCTCGGCACCGCCCGAAATCTCGCGCGCCCGCTGGGCGGCCAGCAGAACGAGATCGAAACGGTTGGGGACCTTGTCTACGCAGTCTTCGACGGTAACGCGCGCCATGGGGCACTCCGATGCAAATCAAGTGATTCCGGGGAAGCGCCGCATTTAAGCCGGGGACGCACCATAGTCAAGGATTTGCACCGGGGAGCAAGCACCGATAAGCGGTCAAGTCGATGGCCGATGCCTATCCCGATACAGAGTCTGCGGATCTTGCCCCTTGGCGGGAACTCGAAGCGTTCGAAGTGACCGCTCAGGGCCATCATTTTACAGTTTTTCCGGCCGGTGCGCAGCGGCTCGACGTGCTGCTCGAAATGATCTCCGGCGCGCAACGCTCGATCCGGGCATTCTACTATATGTTCGTCGATGACGATATCGGACGACGCGTCCGTGATGCGCTGGCGCAGGCCGCGCGGCGCGGTGTGGATGTGGTTCTGCTGGTCGATGGTTTCGGTGAGGACGTGGACGAGCGGTTCTTTGAATCGCTGCTCGATGCAGGTGGTCGCTACCATCGTTTCCTGGCCAAATGGTCCCGGCGCGCGCTCATCCGAAATCATCAGAAACTGGTAGTGGTGGATGAAGAAGTCGCGATGATCGGTGGTTTCAACATCGAACGCGATTACTTCGAAACGCCTGAAAACAACGGTTGGCACGATCTGGGCGTGAGATTGACCGGCGAGGGCGTCGAACGCCTGCTCGAATGGTTCAAAGAGATCGAGGACTGGGTGTCGCGGCCGAATGCGCAATTTCGCGCGATCATTCGCAAAGTCATGCGCTGGAAGCCGGGCAATGGGCCGGTGCGGCTGTTGATCGGCGGTCCGACCAGGGGGCTGTCGAGTTGGGCCAAGTGCGTAGGGGAGGATATCGAGCGCGCCGACAGGCTCGACATGATCATGGCCTATTTTTCCCCGTCCAAGCGGATGCTGCGGCGAATGGGCAGAATGGCGCAGCGCGGCGAAATGAACCTGATCATGGCGGGCAAATCGGACAATGGGGCGACTATCGGTGCGGCCCGTTCGCTCTATCACTATCTGCTTTCGCAAGGGGCGAGAATTTGGGAGTTCCGACCCAGTAAACTGCATATGAAGCTGCTCGTGGTGGACGATGCGGTCTATCTCGGTAGCGCCAATTTCGATATGCGCAGCCTGTATGTAAATTTGGAATTGATGTTACGCATCGAAGATGCCGGGTTCGCCGACAGGATGCGCCAGTTTGTCGCCGATCATCTTCCAGGTTCCAAGGAAATCACCCCCGCCGCGCATCTGCGCAAATCGACCTTGTGGAACCGTATCCGCTGGAACCTGAGCTGGTTCATCGTTGCCGTGGTCGATTACAATGTCGCCCGGCGGCTCAATCTCGGGTTGTAGAGACTTACTCGTAATCTTCGTAATGCCGCACGTCGGGGCTGGAGAACTTGGTAAATTCGCTGTGGAACAGCAGCGGGACGTTGCCGGTCGAACCGTGACGTTGCTTGGCAACGATCAGGGTCGCCTTGTTGACCAGTTCCAAATGGCGCGCTTCCCATTCGGCATACTTCATCCGCACTTCTTCCGAACTGGTTTCGTCGGGCGTGTCGGGCTTCAGCGCGTTGTGATAATATTCGGCGCGGAAGATGAACCACACCATGTCGGCATCCTGCTCGATCGAGCCCGATTCGCGCAGGTCGGACAGTTGTGGGCGCTTGTCCTCGCGCTGTTCCACCTGACGCGATAGCTGCGACAGTGCAATTACGGGGACGTGCAGTTCCTTGGCCAGAGTCTTCAGACCACGACTGATCTCGGAAATCTCGTTGACGCGGTTGTCACTCGCGCGGCCCGATCCCTGTAGCAGTTGCAGATAATCGACGATGACTAGGCCGATATCGTGGCGCCGCTTCATCCGCCGCGCGCGTGTGCGCAGGGCGCCAATGGTCAGGGCCGGGGTGTCGTCGATGAAGAGCGGCAAGTCGGTAAGTTCCTGGCTGGCGAAGGAAAGCCGTTGGAACTCCTCGCGGCTAAGCTTGCCAGACCGCAGTTTCTCGCTCGAAATCTCGGCGGTTTCGGCCAGGATACGCGTGGCGAGCTGGTCCGCGCTCATTTCCAGGCTGAAGAACGCCACGCCCGCCCCGGGCGATTTCTCGGGCTCGATCCCGGCTTTTTCGTCGTCCATCCGCCGCCGCGCGGCATTGAAGGCGATGTTGGTCGCCAGCGAGGTTTTGCCCATCGCCGGGCGGCCCGCGAGGATCACGAGGTCGGAATTATGCAGGCCGGAAGTCTTGTCGTTGATCGTGTCGAGACCGGTGGTCTTGCCCGAGAACCGCCCGCCCGAATTCATCGCTGCCTGCACGACCTCAAGCGCGCCGAAGGCAGCCTTGCGGAAACTCTGCGCTTCGTTGCCGGTGCTGGCGCCCTCTGCCACGCGGTAGAGATCTGCTTCGGCCTGCTCGATCTTGCGCAGCGGTTCGACTTCGTCGGAAGTGTCGAGCGCCCCCTCAACCAAATTGCGACCGACGCTCACCAGTTCGCGCAGAAGCGCAAGATCGTATATTTGTTCGGCCAGCTCGCGCGGGTGGAGCAGGCCTTGTCCGTCGGCGGTCAACTGCGCGAGATAGGTCGTCCCGCCGAGCTGTTTCAGCGCCTCGTCGCTTTCGAAATAGGGCTTCAAGGTGACCGGAGTGGCCACCGAGTTGCGATCGAGCAGCTTGAGAACACGCTCGTAGATGCGTTGGTGTACAGGCTCGTGGAAATGCTCCGCCATTAGCGGCGTCGTCAGCTCCTCGATCACCTTGTTGTCGATCAGTACCGCGCCGAGAAAGGCAGCCTCCGCTTCCAGGTTGGCGGGCAGTACAGGACCCTTGGCCGGTTTCTCTGAAGTCGAATCATCTGCGGGAAAAAGGAGATCGGTATCGGCCATTTCCCCTAGATGCCTTTTGCGCCGCTCCAGTGGAAGGCACCCGGTCGGCGAAATTTTTCGATCGCCGGCTCTTGTCCTGTGGATAGTGGGGACACAGTTTCACCCCTTGCCGCAACCCGCCTAACTCTGCGAAAGCATCCCGCAACGCATGACCGATTCCGCATCCTCTTCGGGCGCCCACCGTATCGCGCATATCGAGCTCGACGAGGAGACGATCATCTGGCGCAATGCCGATATCGAGCAGGAACGCCGGATTGCGATTTTCGACCTGATCGAAGAAAATTGTTTCAAACCGCTGCGTGCGGTCGAACGCGGGGCGAACGGCCCCTATCGCCTGACGCTGGCGGTGCGCGACGGCCGCTTGCTGATGACCATTGCCGATGAAAGCGGACAACTGCTCGAGGAGCTGCTGCTCGGTCTCGCCCGGTTCCGCAGGCCGATTCGCGAATATTTCGCCATTTGCGACAGCTATTACCAGGCCATCCGCAAGGCGACGCCGATGGAGATCGAAACGATCGACATGGCGCGCCGCGGGGTTCACAATCGTGCGGCCGAGCTGCTGATGGAACGCTTGGAAGGCAAGATCGAAACCGACTTTGCCACCGCCCGCCGCCTGTTCACGCTGATTTGCGTACTCCATATCAAAGGCTGAGGGAGCGCATGGCCAAGAGCAATCGGCGCCGGAGAAAGTCCCGTCTCCCCAAGGTTTTTTCGCGTGCGGGCAAGGCGGTTCTGGCCTTGGCGGTCGTTGCGGCAATCGGCGCTTCCTATGCCTGGCACGAGGGGCGGAGCTGGCGGCCCGACGAGGCACTGTGGCCGGACCAGGGCGCCCTGGTCGGGGCGGGCGATGGCGCGGTCGATTTCGATACGATCGCCGGGCTGGGCGCGAAATTCGTTTATCTCGAGGCGAGCGACGGGGCCGGGCGCAAGGACATCGCGTTCGCGCAGAACTTCGCCCGCGCCCGCGCTGCGGGGCTGGAAGTGGGCGCGGCGCATCGTTTCGACCCTTGCGCCGTCGCCGATGGCCAATCCGCCAATTACGTCACCATGGTGCCGCGGGACAGCGATCTTCTGCCCCCCGCCATCCTGCTTGAGACGACCGCTACAATCTGTCCCTCGCGCGTATCGAAAGCAGCCGTGCAGAGCGAACTGACGACGCTCGTCAACCAGATCGAGGCGCATAGCGGAAAGCCCGTGATCCTCGCACCGTTCGAGGAGTTCGAGGAAGCTTACGCCCCCTCGCGCCGATTCGACCGCCAGCTCTGGCTGACGCGTAGCTGGTTCGAACCCGACTACGCCACCCGCCCCTGGCTGATGTGGACCGCCAACCGCTGGTATCAGACCGAAGCGGCGCAGGCGCCGCTACGCTGGATCGTGGTGCAGCCCTGAGGATATTGCCATGACCGACGAAGATCTTATTGCCACTGCCCGGGACGCATCGCGGCATTCCTACTCGCCCTATTCGAACTTCGCCGTTGGCGCGGCGCTGAGCTTTGCCGATGGCAGCGTGGTGACGGGCACCAATATTGAAAATGCCAGCTATGGCCTCGCGCTGTGCGCTGAAGCGGTCGCCGTATCGAAAGCAATGGCGGATGGGGTGCGTGGCGGACTCGAAGCGGTCGCGGTGACCGGCCCGGGGACCGATCCGATCACGCCATGCGGCCGTTGCCGTCAGGTGCTGAATGAACTCGCGCAGCTCGGCGGGACCGATCCGGAAATTCTCTGTGTCGGAGCCGAGGAGGTTCGCAAGTTGCGGCTCTCCGACCTGCTTCCCCATGCTTTCGGACCTGCGAGCCTGACATGATAGCGCGCCGCGCCGCGCTTGGTCTGATGGGCGGGCTGACGGGCGCGGCGCTGATGCCGATCGCAGCGACTGCGAGGACCCCGCGCAAACCACCGCGCCTGCGCCAGGGCGACACGGTCGGCCTTGTGGCTCCCGCGAGCGCGGTCACCATGCCTCACGAACTCGACCGAGCGATTCACTGGATTGAAGGCATGGGGCTCGTCCCGAAGATCGGACGACACGTCGCGGATCAGGACGGCTATCTGGCCGGCACAGATATCGACCGGGCGGCGGACATCGATGCCATGTTCGCCGATCCCGAGGTCCGCGCCATCTTCGCGGTGCGCGGAGGATGGGGTGGCGCGCGTATCCTGCCCCTTCTCGACTGGGCTTCTATCCGCGCCAACCCAAAGCTTTTGATCGGCTACAGCGATACCACCGCGCTGCATCTGGCCATTGCGGCGCGCGCCGGATTTCCCACGCTACATGCGCCCAATGCCGCGAGCCGATGGGCGGCGGCGAGTTGGGAGAGCCTGTGGCATATCGCCTTTGCCGGCGCCACGCCGATACTCGGCGGCGAGGAAGCCGAGCGCGCTTCGGGCCGGGTGGCGCGTATACTGGCCCCCGGGTCTACGCACGGGCGGCTGCTGGGCGGGAACCTGACGATCCTCTCCACGCTGATGGGCACCGGCTGGCTGCCTGCGTTCGACGGCGCGATCCTGTTTCTCGAAGAAATCAACGAAGAACCCTACCGTGTCGATCGCATGCTCCAGCAATTGAAGCTCGCAGGGGTATTCGACCGGGTGAGCGGCGTCGTTTTCGGACAGTGTACGCGCTGCACCTCACCCGATCCGAATTATGCGGGCTTTTCGCTGGACGATGTGATCGACCGGCATCTGGGCGGTCTCGACAAGCCGGTGGTTGCCGGCTTCAACGCCGGCCACGTGACCAACCAGCTCACATTGCCGGTAAATGTTCCGGTGGAGCTCGATGCCGCCTCGCGCACCTTGCGGATGCTCGAACCCGCAGTTGGCTGACCCTGCTTGCCTTATCCATTCGGCACGGTCTAAATCTCGCCGCCGAGGGAGAATTTCATGACGGGTCGAATCCTACGCCGGGCCGCGCTCGCGGCTGGTGCCATCCTGACTTGCGTGGCGAGCGGTGCGTTTGCGCAGGACCGCGCAACCGCTTTCACCGGCGCGACAATTCACACCATGGCGGGGCCGGTGATCGAAAACGGCACGCTGGTGATCGAGCAGGGCAAGATCGTGGCCGTCGGCAACGATGTCGCCGTGCCTGCCGGCGCCGACACTCGCGATGCCAGCGGCATGGTCATCATGCCGGGCATCGTCGATACGCATTCGCATATCGGTTCCGTGGCCGGGGCTGACCGCTCTTCGCCCATCCAGCCCGATGTGCGCGCGATGGATGCGATCAATCCCAAGGATGCGAGCATCGCCAAGGCGCGCGCGGGCGGCGTTACCACCGCCAATGTCATGCCCGGTTCGGGCTGGTTGGTCAGCGGCCAGACCTTACCTGCGCCTGCGCGACGGCGACACGATCGAGGACATCGCCTGGTACTTTCCCGACGGGTCGGTGATGGGCGGCCTGAAGATGGCCAATGGGACCAATCCGATCGGCGCGACGCCCGGCTTTCCCGGGACACGGGCCAAATCGGCTGCGCTGGTTCGCGCGGCTTTC
>CAMYIQ010000300.1 GCA_947258465.1 uncultured Erythrobacter sp. | reverse complement strand
CTTCGAGGTCAATCTGCCCCCTGCGCTAGCCTTCTTCGAACCGATGGTCGCCAGCGCGATCCGCCAGCAAGGCCAGAAATTGATCGAGGCCAAATAGCGCCGGATCCTAAAACTCTGAAAAGTCTGCCACCGACCGGAACCGATCCGTTCGCCGAACGCTTTATAGCGATGCAGGATTCGCGCCCGGCAAGAGGGCTGGCTCGCTTCTTTGCTGAATTGGGCATACCGCAGCGAAAGTGAGGCAGAGGGGATGCGGGAGAAGAGCGGGGTGGGTCGCACCACCAGAGATTACCTCAGGGTCGGGACCGCAGAAGCCCATGACACGCTCGACGTGCGCCTCGGCGCGCTCGCTGAGGGGGATGAGCGCGATTATGCGCAATTTCTCGAAATCCAGTATCGCGCGCGCGTGAATATCGAGAGCTGGCTGGATGAGCGATGCGCCGACATGGCACCGCCGCGTCAGACCGATGTGATCGCCAGGGACCTTACAGAGCTGGGTGTGCCGATTCCCGCCGATGTGCTTGCCTTCGACGTATCGGCGGATTCCGATCCGCTGGGCATATGCTGGGTGCTGGCAGGGTCATCGCTGGGCAACCGGGCCATCCTTGCGCGGCTTGTGAAAGCCGACGTGCAGTGGCCGGTTGCGTTCCTGTCCGACCGGCGCATGGCCGATTACTGGCAGCGCCTGCGACCGCTTATCGAGAGACCGCATTCACCCGCTGAGGATCCGTCGGTGCTTGGCGCAGCGCAGGCAAGCTTCGCCCATTTCAATGCCGTGGCGAGCCAAGTCAGGGCACCGGAGACCACCATATGAATGCGCAGGACGTGAACCTGTCCAACTGCGACCGCGAGCCCATCCATCAGTTAGGCCGCATCCAGGCTTTTGGCGCACTGATCGCAGTCAATGCCGATTGGTTTGCCGCGCATCTTTCGGCCAATCTCGAAGATGTTTTTGGTGCCGGTCGGACGCTAGAGATTGGCGACCGGCTCGGTTCGCTGTTCGCCCGCCCTGCGCTGGAGACGCTGCGCAGTTCGGCTGCTGCGTTGTCGAGCCGAGATCAGGTTGAACGCCTGTTCGGCATCGACCTTTTCGATGACGGAACCCTGTACGACTGCGCTTTGCACAGTTCGGGAGCCAATACGGTCATCGAAGCGGAGCGGCACGCAAAAGGAGATCTTAACCGCCAGATCGCCCTGTTGCGTCCGATTATGGCAAGGCTGGAAAAATACACCGATGTAGAAGATCTGGCCAATGAAGCAGCCCGGCAGTTGCGACATTCCCTGCAGATCGACCGGGTTATGGTCTACCGTTTCCACGAGGATCAGTCCGGCGAAGTCATCGCCGAGGCTGCGCGCGAAGACCTCGAGAAATTCCACGGCCTGCGTTACCCCAAGTCGGACATCCCCAATCAGGCCCGCGCTCTCTATCTGCGTAATCGCTTCCGCATCATCGCCGATGTCGAGGCCGAGCCCGTAGAGATCGAACCCGGCGTATCCTTTGATGGTGAGCCGCTCGACCTCAGCATGAGCACGTTGCGCGCCGTATCGCCGATCCATATCGAATATCTCAAGAATATGGGCGTGGGCGCCTCGCTGTCGATCTCGATCATCATCGGCGGCAAGCTGTGGGGCCTGTTCGCCTGCCATCATTACGGCCCCAAGCTGCTGCCCTATTCGCAGCGCACGGCGGCAGAACTCTTTTCCGAACTGTTTTCGCTCATGCTGGACCGCACGCTGTCCCGGCAGATCGCGGAGCGGCGCGAACTGGGCCGCGAAGTTCATTCGCAGCTGATGCGTGACATCGCGGCGGGCACTCCCCTGTCGGCAAGCCTGCCGATGATCGAGCCTGTGATCCAGCAGGTGATCCCGCATGACGGGGTCAGCATTTTCGTTGAGGACATATACGATTCGCGCGGGTCGGCACCGAACGAGGAAGAGTTTCGCGCCATCGTCGCCAGCCTGAATGGCGCCGCCACCAGTCGATTGCTGTCGAGCGAAGCGATTGCCGAGCGGCTGCCGCAGGCCGCACGGTTCGCCGAACGCGCCGCCGGGGCATTGGTCATCCCGGTATCGCGCACACCCCGCGACTATCTGATCTTGTGGCGCAAACCGCTGACGCAAACGGTGGCCTGGGCTGGCAATCCGGAAAAGCCTGTGGAATCCGGCCCCCATGGCGATCGGCTGACCCCGCGCAAGAGTTTCGAGGCCTGGCAGGAAACGGTCGAAGGTCGCGCGGAAAAATGGTCGCAGGCCGAACTCGAGATTGCCGAAGGACTTCGCGTTACCTTGCTCGAAGTCATCCTGCGCCTGACCGACGAGGCAGTGTCCGAACGGGCCAAGGCGCAGGAACAGCAGGAATTGCTGATCGCGGAACTCAACCACCGCGTGCGCAATATCCTCAATCTTATTCGCGGCCTGATCAACCAGTCGAAAAACGATGCCCAGGACATCCGGACATTTGTGGACATCGTCGGCGGCCGGGTCAGCTCGCTCGCCTCCGCGCATGACAACATCACCAAGGGCAACTGGTCTCACGCACCGTTCTCGGAATTGATCGAGACCGAAGCGAACGCCTATCTTTCCGGTAAAAAAGACCGGCTCGATCTCAAAGGCCCCGAAGCGATGATCGCGCCCGAAGCCTATACGGTGATGGCACTGGTCATCCATGAGATGATTACCAACTCGGCCAAATACGGCTCGCTCAGCGACCGGTCCGGCAAGCTCAAAGTCGAGGTCAGCCGCGATGCAGAAGACAATTTCTGCCTCGACTGGCGCGAAAGCGGCGGCCCGCCCGTCAAGCCGCCCAAACGCCGCGGCTTCGGCAGTACCATCATCGAACGCTCGCTCCCCTACGAACTCGAAGGGAGCGCAGAGATTCATTACCGGCTGAAGGGTGTAGAAGCGCGTTTCTGCATTCCCGCGCGCTTTGTCGAATGGCGCGCGCGCGCCGAAGGCGAAGGGCATGCCGCGCAGGCGAAGAAGACCATGGACGACAAGCTGGAAAGTGTGCCCGACAGCGTATTGCTGGTGGAAGACAGTATGATCATCGCCCTCGATGCGGAAGACTGTCTCAAGGAACTTGGGGTGCAAAAGGTGCGGGTCGAAAGCACGGTCGCGTCGGCTCTCGATGCGCTGGCCAAATCTCCCCCCGCCCTGGCGATCCTCGACTATAATCTCGGCAAGGAAAACAGCGAACCGGTCGCGGAGAAGCTGAGGGAGCTTGGCGTCCCCTTCTGGCTCGCGACAGGATATGGCGAGATGGAGAACCGCCTTGCCGAATTGGGGGCATCCGGCCTGCTGACCAAGCCCTATGGCAAGGACGAGCTGGTCGAAATGCTCACCCAGGCCGGGCAGGACTGACCCGCCCGCTAGGCTGGCTCAATTGAAAAAGCGCTGCTGGTAGTGGAAGGTCGCGGCAACCGGATTGCCGCGTGCGTCGCGCGCCGGTTCGAAGCGAAGCTGCTCGAGCGCAAGGCGGCAGACCGTGGCATCGGTTTCCGGGAATGGACTCGGCCGATAGATGCTGCACCGCGTGGCGCGCCCCTGAGCCGAGACGGTCAGCCTGACGATCACCGATTTGCCGATGCGCGCCTCGCGCCCGCCCGGCGGCACGGGGAACGCACTCGCATCGGTTATCGCACGAGTCAGAACGGGCTTGGTCGCCGCGCCCGCGCCTTGCCCGCTGCCGCCATCGCCGCTCCCGGTGCCCTGCCCCTCGCCAGCACGACCGGTTCCTTCGCCATCGTCGGTGGCGCCCGAGGTTTGGGCCGCCCCGGTCGAGGCTGCTCGCGGCG
>CAMYIQ010000299.1 GCA_947258465.1 uncultured Erythrobacter sp. | reverse complement strand
CTTGACAATGCCGACATTGGCTTCCGCCTGCCCTTTCTCGAGCGCGTGGACGATCTGCCTTGCGCACTCCTCGGGGGGCATCTTCTTGTTGGTGCGCCCGGCAGTCATCTGCGTATCGACCACCGGCGGCAGCGCCTCGATTACCGCGACATTCGTATCGGCCAGTTGCGCGCGGATCGCCTGCGTATAGCTGCGCAGCGCCGCCTTGGTCGCGCAATAGACCGGCCCGCCCGCGCGCGGGGCAATCGCAAGGCCGCTCGTGACATTGACGATCGCTGCTTCTGGGCGCTCCTTCAGGCGCGGCACCAGCGCGGCAATCAGCCGGATAGGCGTGTTGAGATTGGCATAGATGCAATCGTCCGCCGCATCCGGATCGGGCACGGCTTCGCGAAAATCATGGTCGACGCCCTGCCCGGCATTGTTGACCAACACGTCGAGCGGGCGGTCGTCCAACGCCTGCAGGATACGCTCGGCGCCGAGCGGCGAATGGAGGTCGGCCTCCACCGCCTCGAAGCCCGCCGCGCGCATTGCCTCCAGTCGCTTCAAGGAACGCCCGGTGACGATCACCTCGGCACCTTTCGCCTGCAATTGCAGTGCCATTTGCTGGCCGATCCCCGCCGTACCTCCGGTGAGGAGCACACGCTTGCCGGTTATATCCATTAGGCTTTCACGATCCCCTTTTCGACGAGGCTGCGCACGGTGTCTTCCAGCGTCTGTTCGGCTGGAATATAGGTGAAGCCGAGCACCTCTTCGGTATGTTTGCCCGACACATCGCGAACATTGCCGAGTTCGCCCTTGATCTGTTTCATCTCGTCCATGAACAGTGCGAGCACTCTGACCAGCCAGTCGGGCATCGGGCGCCCGGGCACCTTGCCCGCATGTTCGGGTACACGTGCGCGGACCACATCGGCCATCTCGCGAATCCACATGAACTTTTCGCTGGTCGGGAAACGCTCGCCGCGCACCTTTTCCGCCGGAGCCTCGATCGCGCGCACATGCGCTTCGGCCACGTCGCGCACATCGGTCACGCAAATGCCCATGTCGGGGATCAGCGGGATCGAACCGTCGATAATCTTCTTCACCAGCTCGACACTGGTCGACATATCGTCGTCATAGACCGGGCCGAAAACGGCCACCGGATTGACCGAGCAGAACGCCATGTCGGGCGCGTGAATAGCCACCCAGTCGCGCGCGGCGCGCTCGGCCACGGTCTTGCTCTCGATATAGGGCGGCACCTCGGCATCGAGATTGGTCCAGTCACGGTGGTCGAAATCGTTCTTTTCCGGATGACCATAGGCGATGGCTGCCGCGCTGCTGGTCTGGACGAAGCGCGCGATCCCCGCAGCATGCGCGAATTTCAGGGCGCGCAGCGTGCCTTCTCTCGCGGGAACGATAAGGTCGTTCTTGTCCTTGGGTACGCTCAGCGGGAATGGCGATGCGACATGCGCCACCGCATCGCAGCCGGCATTGGCCTCGGCCCAGCCATCGTCGCTCATCAGATCGGCCTGGAAGACGCTCAGCCGTTCGCCCGCCTGCGGCCAGCGTGCGCGCAGCCTGGGTTCGCTCTTTGCCAGGTTCCTGACCGTGGTGTGGACGCTATGGCCCTTGGCGAGCAACCGGTCGATCACTTCACCGCCGATATATCCCGTTCCGCCGGTTACCAGTACGGTGCCTGCCATCTGCCCGCTCCCCATCGCGTGTATTTTGCGGCAGGTTAGGCGGATTGACTGCAACGGGCAACGGAGGCGGAATGGACACGGTCGATTTCCTCGTAATAGGTGCGGGGATTGCCGGGCTTTCGGCAGCGGCGCGCCTCGCCCGGCACGGACGCACCGTGGTATGCGAGGCGGAGGCTGCCCCCGGCGTCCATTCCTCGGGCCGCAGCGCAGCCTTCGCCCATTTCGACATGGAGGCCCCGCTGGTTCGCGCGCTGACCGCGGCGAGCATTCCGCTGATGGAGGCGCCGGGCGCGCGCCCTCACCCCGCGCTGTTCATCGCGCTGACGGGGCAGGAGGCCATGCTCGACCGGCTCGAGGCAAATTACCGCGAATGGGCTCCGCAAGTTCAGCGCCTGTCGGTCGCGGAGACGCGCGCGATCGTTCCCATACTGCGCGAGGATGCGATCGTCGGTGCGCTGCTCGACGGGAATGGTCGCAAGCTCGATGCCCACGCCCTGCTCGAAACCCACCGCAAGGCGCTGCTCGGCGCGGGCGGCACGCTGGCGGTCGAGGCTCCGGTGACCGCGATGCGTCACGATGGCCAGTGCTGGATCGTCGATATGCCGGGTGCGACCTATGCCGCGCGCATGGTGGTGAATGCCGCCGGATCGTGGGTGGACGAAGTGGCGCGTCTCGCCGGCGTGGCCCCGATCGGCATCCGCCCACTGCGGCGCACGGTCATCACCTTCGACGTGCCGCTGGACGTGTCCGCCTGGCCCTTCACCAAGACCGTCGGCCCCGGTTTCTACATCGAACCCGAAGGGAGTGGTCGCCTGCTCGCCAGTCCGATGGACGAAGGCGAAAGCGGCCCGTGCGACGCTCAGCCCGAGGAGGAAGACGTAGCGCTCGCCGCCTGGCGGGTGGAGGAAGCCACGACGCTCACGATCCCGCGCCTGGCAAGCAAGTGGGCGGGACTGCGCAGCTTTACCCCGGATCGCCTGCCCGTGGCTGGTTTCGATGTGGCAGCACCGGGCTTTTTCTGGCTGGCAGGCCAAGGCGGCTTCGGCCTCCAGACCTCACCCGCCATGGCTCTGGCGGTCGAGGCGCTGGCGACCAGCACCAATTGGCCGGAGGAGCTACGCGCAAACGAGATCGAGCCGGAGATGCTCTCGCCCGAGCGATTGGTACGGCCCGGCTCGATCGTACACTAGGTCCCTTTCAGGGTTCGCGAGCATAGATCCGATTGGCCTCGTAGGCTTCGACCTCGAGCGGCATAGTTTCGTGCCCGTAGGCCATGAGTTGCTTCATGTACTTTTCCACGAAAGCGCCGAAACTCGAATTGCGTTCGATCTGCTGCACGTGGACCAGTTCGTGAGCGAGCAGAGGCCATGTCAGGTCGAAACCATCGCGCACCCAGACGGTGTAGCCGAAGGCCTGCGCATTGTTGGTGATGCCCGTCCCAACGAAACCCAATTGTTCTCCGACCTTGCGCATCTGCGGGTCGTCCGAGGGAAACGGAACCTCGTTGACATACACCAGCCGCACTTTTTCCGGATGCTCGATCCCGATCCGGGCGGCGAGCTCGATCTGCTTCGGCGTCAGAGCAACGCCGCGCGCCTGCCCCTCGACTTCGATGGTTTCCACCCACTCGACATATCTCGCGAGGAAAGCTGCGTATGGGCTGTCCGGTTCAGCGGAAACCTGTCGGCTGGCGTCCCTGGATTCGCCCATGACGGTTGGGTTTTCGGCAGCGTGCGCAGGACCAGCTATGATGGCGCAGGCGGAAGCCACTGCGCCAAACACGCCCCTTTTCAGCATCCGCGGTCGAAAGAGGTCGGTAAGCGAGCAAGAATTCTTCATGATGCGTTCCCTTGTAAGCCTTTCAGCGGGGCTTAGCCGGGCGTTCCGGACGGTGTCTTGAACCTCATTGCTCCCGGTAGCGGGCAGGGGAGATTCCGACCATGGTCTGGAACTGGCGCGTTAGATGGCTCTGGTCCGCGAAACCCAGATCGGATGCGATGTCTACCAAGGGCGCACCTGCCAGCACCAATTCCTTGGCGGCGTGAATGCGCCGCTGGGTTCGGTAGGCAAGCGGGCTGAGACCGTGCGCGCGCGTAAAGCTGCGCGCCAGGTGGTATTTGGTCACTCCCGCGGCATCGGCCAGTTCATCGAGGCCGAAGTTCTCGTCAAAACGCTCGTCTATGTACCGCCTCGCCCGACGAACTGCATCGGGAAGCCGGGCGTCGCGATCCAGTCCGACAGCTGTGTCGAACGCAATTCCGACTACGTCTGCAAGTGCGCTCTCTTCTTCGAGCTTGTCGCCAGTCCCATTCTCGAACCAGCGATGCAATTCCAGCAGCCGCTGGGCGGCGGCGGGGTCGGAGCGCACCGGTGCCGGGAAGCGCAGATCGGAGCTTCCGACATAGGACCGCGTCACCTTTGTGGGTACATAGAACACCCGGTAGCGCAGGATCGCGTCTCCGACCGTGGAGTTGGAATGCGCCGTGCCCGCATCGATCGTGATCATGTCGCCTTTGCCGACCTCATATGACCTGCCGTCGATGATCAATGTTTCGGCGCCGCTTTCGACTACGCCCATCACATACTGATCGTGCATGTGCACGGGGAAGCTGCGGTTGCGATAGGCAACCGTCACCAGCTCGATGTCGACATGCTCGGGGCGGATGAATCTGGCGGATGACGGCTTCTCCATCGCGCCGGCCTAAGCACTGGGTCGAAGCCATCGCAATGCTCGATTACGGTTCCGTCCACCGCGGCTCGCCGTCCGGACCGGACAGATGACCCTTCGCTATCGCCTCAATGCGGGGTTAGCGCATCAGCACCAGCTCTTCCGCCATGGTTGGATGGATCGCGGTGGTGGAATCGAAATCCGCCTTGGTGAGGCCGGCCTTCACCGCGATCGCAGCGGCCTGCATCATTTCCGCCGCCTCGGGCGCGATCATGTGAATGCCCACGATCCTGCCGCTTTCCCCATCGCAGATCATCTTGAACAGGCTGCGCTCGTTGCGCCCGGCCAGAACGTTCTTCATCGGGCGGAAGTCCGACTGATAGACCTTGACGCTGCCAAGCTGGTTCTTGGCCTCGCCTTCGGTCATCCCGACCGCGGCGATAGGGGGATGGCTGAAGACGGCACTCGGAATGCAGGAATAATCGACCGCCAGCGGATCGTGCCCGCCGAAAACGGTGTCGGCAAAGGCCTGCCCCTCGCGGATCGCCACCGGGGTCAATTGCACACGATCGGTCACGTCGCCCACGGCATAGATGTGATCGACGTTGGTCTTGCTGAACCGGTCGACCTTGATCTCGCCACTGTCGCCCACTTCGATGCCTGCCTTGTCGAGGCCGAGCCCTTCCACATTGGGCACGCGGCCGGTGGCGAACATCACCTGGTCGACGCGCTCTTCATCGCAATCGGTGAGCTTGACGAAATATCCGCCATCCTCGCACGGTTTGATATATTCGAACTTCGTGTTGAACTTGAACTCGATGCCTTTCATGATCGAGATCTGCAACAGCCGGTCGACCAGTGCCGGATCGTAGCCGCGCAGCAGCTTGTCGCTGCGGTTGACCAGCGTCACCTTGCTTCCGAACTCATTGAAGATGCCCGCGAACTCGTTGGCGATATAGCCCCCGCCCGCAATGATGATGCGCTCCGGCAACTTGTCGAGATGGAACGCCTCGTTCGAGGTGATGGCATGTTCCGCACCCTCGCATTCGGGCAGGCGCGGCCGAGCGCCGGTGGCAATCAGAATGTATTTCGCCGTGACCTTTTTGCCGCTCGCCAGCGTGATCTCGTGCGGGCCGGAAATTTCGGCGCGTTCATGGAAGATGGCGACGTCGTGGTTTTCGAGCGTGTCGGTATAGGCCCCCTCGAGCCGGTCGACGTCCTTGAGAACATTGTCGCGCAGAACCGCCCAGTCGAATTCGCAATTCTCGGTCTTCCAGCCGAAGTTTCGCGCATCCTTCAGATCCTCGGCGAAATGCGCGCCGTAGACGAGCATCTTCTTGGGCACGCAGCCACGGATGACACAGGTCCCGCCGACACGGTGCTCCTCGGCGATCGCGACCTTTGCCCCGTGAGCTGCCGCGACGCGGCTGGCGCGCACGCCGCCGGAACCGGCACCGATGGTGAAAAGGTCGAAATCATATTGCTCGGACATGCGGCAGCTCCGTAATTTGCGCAGGCGTGCGATATGGCCCGCCATACGCATTTGCCAAGACGGTAG
>CAMYIQ010000298.1 GCA_947258465.1 uncultured Erythrobacter sp. | reverse complement strand
CTCGAGCGTTCCTCTCGACCAATAGAACCGTCCTGCGGAAAACGGGAGAAAGCGATCGACTGATGAGAAAGGGTGATCACCATCGTCATCGAAGAGCAACGGCAGGTCGTCCGGGCTGATGCCAGCGAGTTCGAGAACGTGGGCGGCAAGACCTGTAATCTTTCTTCGATAAGATCCAAACTCGTCAGCTGTCAGGGCCGCGACGTTGCGATCATGTTCGCGAAGATCGAAATCAATCGCCTCTATTAGCTCTTCGATATCGGAAGCAATCCGCCTCGACCGGGTCGTAGAGAAATTGTGCGCAAGACGTACAAACTCGGCATGAAGCAACAGCCAATCATGAGGGCCTGCCATAAAGTCCAGACATTGGAGGGAAGCCTCTGGCCTGTTCGAGAACCGGGACAGAAGATCGCCGTAAGTGGCCACCCAGATCTGTTCGTACATCTCTGCGTTTTCGAACATCAGTCCGATGGACCTGGCCAATGTTGCTTCAATAGTGCGCTCATCCGGCCTGGATCGGGGATCCACCTGAATAAGGAGCCGAGGTCCCGATCCAGATGCCTGCCGCCAGTCGAGCACATTCACGGCGATATTGGTAAACCCGTGCTGTACTTCCAAATGCATGGGAAAGGATTGTTCGAAGCCCATCCGGCACAGCACATTCCGGTACGCTTTCTCATGTCGGTGAGCCTTTGCCCAGATTACTCGACCGTCCACCCTATCATTCGTGAACACGATCTTTTGGAAATGGTCCGATTGCGTCGCTGTGCGTGGGTTGGACATGATGACACCTCTACGAGCTCGAACTTACGACCGCTTATAGGATGCTCGCCGCAGGCAGCCCAACCACCATGGACATTAGTAGAGGTGGTTTCCGCCGTCCGCCCCATTCCTGTCGCCCCTTATTGCTCCACAGGATATGATCGCAAGAGCGTAAGCTTATCCAACCTAGTCCTGATCGCTCCTCCAAGGGTCGCGATGCATGCAAATGCTGTCTGGCTTCTGAGCCTGAGGATACGACAACTGCTTGAGAAGGATTCGAGCGCGCGTCGCAAGTCTGAACGAGAATCCGCTGAAAGCGGAGCGGCCACACGCCGCTCCGCCCGCATCGGTCAAGCCGCCAGTCGTTTCACTGTGGCGGTCAGTCGACCGTCGTCTCCCTTGCTCAACACGTTGAGCCGAGCTCGCTCAAGATCATCAAGATCGAAGCTACTCGCCAAAATCTTGAGGCGGTGCCAAGCGCGCTTCTCACCGGCCCCCAGCGACCCAGGCAGGCGGCGCCAGCGCTCGACGAGGTTCTCGCCGCCGGCATCGAAATGTCGTTCGGCGTCCGCTTCAGGGACAATGAGCAGCCTGCCGTCGTTGGCAGGTGCCCACAGCCTGCACCGCCCGTAGAATGCCACTTCCCGCTCTTCGAGACGGACCGCGACGAGCCCGATGGGCATTCCAAGTGGATCATCGACATCGAATGTCAGAATGACCTGATCGATCTCTAGCCTAACGGACGCTGCCATGAGGTAGTCCCGGTCACTACCATCCATAGTAAAGCACGCCGCAGCAGCAACGTGCTTGCCACCGACCCGATCGATCGGCCGGCCCCGAAGCTGTTCACCCATGGCCTTCGTGTACCTTGCGATGTTCAGCTGCACCACTGGGTCAGAAACGCTGAGCTCACGAAGTGCTTCGATTGCCGAACGCTGTTTGTCATCGCTGTATACCATATCTTAATTCCTTTCGCTTTAACGGCGAAGCCGTAGGTTTTTCCTCCCTACGCACTTCCCGAAAGCTATGCCCTTCAAACAGTTTGCGCGGTCACCCCTACAGGCGTGCCGACCGCCTGTTGTTGGTTCTGGGTGCAGAGGTCTGGCTCAGCCCCACGGCGTGCTAAGCTGAGCGCTTGGAGCGATTGCAACCGCATCAGAAAATGAAGGTGCCGCACCGCACTGCCGACTGCGGCAACCGCACGTAGATTGTCCGCTTTGCGCCCTCTTCCCAGTCATTCCGGCAATCGGCGCGCGCACCTGAAAGCGGTCACCTATTCTGATCTCCGACAGTGGCAGTCGGGTTGTCGCAAGCGGCAAGCACTTCCTGCAATCCAACCCATTTTTCTATTGCGTTGCAGCAGAAGATCGGGCATTTCTCGACGTCATCGGATTCACCCAGTGTCGGGTGCCTGACCGTCCGATCAGACCTTAAATTTGTTGGCAATGCAGCCGCTCGACCGATCCTTCAGGATTATGCGTCGTAGCGGCTTTTTTGCGTTTGGCGTTCACGTCTGGAGACTGGGAATGCGTTTCATATGCGGGAAAGCGTCGGATGGCCCGACCTCTGGTGGGGATGGGTCGTGAAGGTCAAATACGATAGCCAGTTCCGTCCAGGGACAGTCTGGCTTGTCGGGGGCGGACCCGGAGACCCTGATCTCCTGACGCTGAAAGCGGAGCGGTTGCTTCGGCGTGCGGACATCGTCTTCTATGATGCGCTGGTCGGCCCCGGTGTTCTGGAGTTGATCGGGCCGGAAGCCGAATGCGTGTCGGTCGGCAAACGGTCGGGGCGGCATTCCAGGGATCAGCGCTCGATCGATGCGCTGATCGTGGAAGCGGCGCGAACAGGCAAGCGCGTCGTACGGCTGAAGGGCGGCGATCCGTCCATCTTCGGGCGGGCGAATGAAGAGCTTGAGGCGTGCCGGGCGGCGGGCATTCCGGTGTTCGTCTGCCCCGGCGTCACGGCAGCCAGTGCGGGCGCGGCGGACCTCGGCCTGTCGCTGACCTTGCGCGGACTGGCGCGACGGCTGACCCTTGTCACGGCGCATACGAAGAGCGGCGCTGCGCCCGACGTGGACTGGGCCGCGCTCGCCGACCCGCAGGCGACGCTCGCCGTCTATATGGGAAAGGCCGCTGCAGGCCACGTCTCGCGCGGGCTGATTGCTGCGGGACTTGCACCCGATACGCCCGTGGCGCTGGTCGAGAATGCCAGCCTGCCGGAGAAGCGCGAGTTCTTCACCCGGCTCGACCTGCTGCCTCTCGCCGCAAGGTCCGCCCTGCGCGGCGGACCGGCGGTGATCCTGATCGGCGAGGCATTGCGCGGCGCAAACAGCCGGCGCGAGCTTGCCGGAGAGGAGGCGCAGAATGTCGCAGCCTGACTCTGCGATGTCCTTCATCAAGGCGTCCGAAATCTGGCTGCCGGAAGGCGAGACGCTCGTCTTCGGTGCCGGGGATTACGGGCCGCTCGCTGCCTTCGCCGATGTCTCCTCGCAATCGCAGTTTGCGCATGGCGAAGGACTTCCGGGCAAGGCATGGGCCGAAGGATGTCCCATCGTGCTCGACCAGTTCGATGGTTCCTATTTCCAGCGGACGGTGGCTGCGCATGAGGCGGGGCTGACCTGCGCAATCGCGATCCCCGTTTTTGCGGACGACGCGCTTAAGGCCGTTCTCGTCGTGCTGTGCGGCGATGACGCCGGGCACATCGGAGCCATCGAGGTGTGGGAGGACCGCGACGACCGCCTCCATCTGGAGGCCGGCTATTACGGCGCAGCGGAAGATTTCGGTACAGCATCGCAGGATGTCGTGTTCGCGCATGGCGAGGGTCTGCCGGGCGGCGTCTGGTCTGCGCAAATGCCAGTGCTGATGCGGCAGATCGGTTCACGCCACGGCTTCGTGCGCGGCGAGAGTGCGAAGGCAGCGGGGCTGACGCACGGCCTCGGCATTCCGGTGCAGGCGCCGGACGGTCGCACGCGCATCGTCACGCTGCTGACTGGGGCCGACACCCCCCTCGCCCGCCGGTTCGAAATCTGGGACGCCCGCCCCGAACGTGTCGGCCCGCGCCGCGCGGCAGTGCGGATCGACGGCATTTGCGAGCGCGAGGGACCGCTATGGGCCAAGCAGAACCCGCCGGTCGATATTGTGACCATCACGGCATGGCAGGGGCCGGTCGGGCAAGTGCTCGGCTCCGGCCTTCCGCACATCGTCGGCAACGGAACAGGGCTTCCGGCCGGCTATCGCAGCATGGTCGCCCTGCCGGTTTATCACGGCGAAGACCTCGCCTTCATCACCGCCTGGTATCTGTAAGGGAGCGCAAGGCATGGAAAGACTGGTCGTCATCGGCGCAGGCATGGCCTCGGGACGGGTGCTGGAGCATCTGTTCGAAGCGGGCGCGCCATTCGAGGTCACGCTGTTCAACGCCGAACCGCGCGGCAATTACAACCGCATCATGCTCTCCCCCGTCCTGTCTGGCGAGAAGGCGTTCGAAGAAATCGTGACGCATGACGATGGCTGGTATGCCGAACACGGCGTCACCTGCCGCTTCGGCGAAAAGGTCGTTGCCATTGATCGCAGCCGCAAGGTCGTGGTCGGGGAAAAGGGCGAACTGCCTTACGACAAGCTGATCATCGCGACCGGCTCCGCCCCCTTCATAATTCCGCTGCCGGGACACGACCTGCCCGGCGTGGTCGCCTATCGCGATCTGGAAGACACCAACGCCATGATCGCAGCATCTTCCCGACCCGGCGCGAAGGCGGTGGTCATCGGCGGCGGTCTGCTGGGGCTGGAAGCGGCGGCGGGCCTGCGGCTGCGCGGCATGGATGTGACCGTCCTACACCTGATGGGGCACCTGATGGAACGCCAGCTCGACGAGGCGGCCGGTTATCTGTTGAAGAAGGATCTCGAAAAGCGCGGGATCGAGGTGCTGCTGAAGGCTTCGACCCAGCGGATCGAGGGCGATGGCAAGGTGGAACGGGTGGTGCTGGAGGACGGCACTGTGCTCGACGCCGATATCGTCTGCATGGCAGTCGGCATCCGGCCTGCCGGGCAGATCGGCGCGGATGCCGGGCTGACATGCGGCAAGGCGATCACGGTCGATGCGCAGATGCGCACCAGCGATCCCGATATCTTCGCCGTGGGCGAATGCGTGGAATTCGACGGCAATCTGTTCGGCCTGGTTGCCCCGCTCTACGATCAGGCGCGGGTGCTGGCGAAGACGCTGCTGGGCGAGGACGATGCCTTTGCCATGCGCGAACTTTCGACCAAGCTGAAGGTTACCGGCTGCGACCTGTTCAGCGCGGGCGATTTCGCCGATGGCGAGGGGCGAGAGGATATCGTCTTCCGCGATCCGGCCCGCGGCATCTACAAACGGCTGGTGATCGAAAACGACCGGCTGGTCGGCGCGGTGATGTATGGCGACACGGCGGATGGCAATTGGTTCTTCGGCCTGATCAAGGACCAAACCGATATTGAGGAGATGCGCGACACGCTGATCTACGGCCCGGCATTCCAGGGTGGCGGAGGCGCCTCTGCGGACCCTCTGGCAGCCGTTGCAGCATTGCCGCTTGAAGCGGAGATCTGTGGCTGCAACGGCGTATGCAAGGGGCAGATCGTGGAGGCCATCGGGGCAGGAGCGGACACGCTCGACGCTTTGCGCGCGCAGACAAAGGCCTCGGCCAGCTGCGGCACCTGCACCGGGCTGGTCGAACAATTGCTCGCCGTCACTCTGGGTGACAGTTTCGATGCGGGCGGCGCGAAGCCGGTGTGCGGCTGTACCGATCTGACGCATGAGGATGTGCGTCGCCTGATCAAGGCGCGCGAGCTACGCAGCCAGCCAGCCGTGTGGCAGGAACTGGGGTGGAAGACGGTCAATGGCTGCCCGACCTGCCGCCCGGCGATCAATTTCTACCTGCTGGCCGAATGGCCGCTAGATTATCAGGACGATGCGCAATCGCGTTTCGTGAACGAGCGCAATCACGCCAATATCCAGAAGGACGGCACCTATTCGGTGATGCCGCGCATGTGGGGCGGGATGACCACGCCGGACGAGTTGCTGGCCATCGCGGCGGCGGCGAAGAAATACGATGCCGCGGTCAAGGTCACCGGGGGACAGCGGATCGATCTGCTGGGCGTGAAGAAGGAAGACCTGCCTGCAATCTGGGCCGATCTGAACGCTGCCGGGATGGTGTCCGGCCACGCCTATTCCAAGGGGCTGCGCACGGTGAAGACCTGTGTGGGCACGGACTGGTGCCGCTTTGGCACGCAGGATTCCACCGGTCTGGGCATCAAGCTGGAGAAGAAGCTGTGGGGTTCGTGGACCCCGCACAAGGTCAAGCTGGGCGTATCGGGCTGTCCGCGCAATTGCGCCGAGGCGACATGCAAGGATGTCGGCGTGGTCTGCGTCGATTCCGGCTACCAGATCGGCGTCGCAGGCGCGGCGGGAATGGATGTGCGCGAGACGCAGCGGCTGGTCGATGTGGCGAGCGAGGAAGAGGCGATCGAATGGACCGCCGCCTTCGTTCAGCTTTATCGCGAACACGCCAAATATCTCGACCGGCCTTACAAATGGGTCGACAAGGTCGGGCTGGACTGGGTGAAAGAGGTCCTCTCCGACCCTGCCGAGCGTGCGGCGCTCAACGAACGCTTCGAAATCTCGCAATCGGTCTATCGCAAGGACCCGTGGGCTGAGCATGCGAGCGAGCCGGAAGCTGAAAAATTCCAGCCCCTTGCCGATCTGACCATGGAGCCTGCCGAATGACCTGGACCGATATCGGAGCCGTGGCCGACATTCCCCTGCGCGGTGCGCGCCGGGTGAAGACAGCGAAGGGCTGCATCGCCGTGTTTCGCACCGGCGAGGAGGAGGTGTTCGCAACCTCCAACACTTGCGCGCACAAGCAGGGGCCGCTGGCTGAAGGCATCGTGCACGGCCGCAAAGTCACCTGCCCGCTGCACAGCTGGACATACTCGCTCGAAACCGGCGAGGCGCAGGGCGCGGATGAAGGCACGATTGCGACCTATCCGGTGAAGATCGAAGACGGGCGCGTGCTGCTGGATGTGAGCGCACTGGCTGAAAAAGCAGCGGCATGACGCATCCTGTCGAGCCTGGTGAGGTTCGATCGACCTGCCCTTATTGCGGGGTCGGCTGCGGCGTTCTGCTAAAGCCCGATGGCAAGGGCGGCCTGGCCGTGCGGGGCGATCCCGATCACCCGAACAATCGCGGGAGGTTGTGTTCGAAGGGATCGGCGCTGGGGGAAACGGTCGGCCTGGCGGATCGCCAGCTCAGCCCGCAGATCGGCGGACAGGATGCCGATTGGGAAGAGGCGCTGAATCTCGTAGCCGCAGAGTTCCTAAGCGTGCGCGAAGAATACGGCCCCGATGCGACGGCGTTCTACGTCTCGGGCCAATTGCTCACCGAGGACTATTACGTCGCCAACAAGTTGATGAAAGGCTTCATCGGCAGCGCCAATATCGACACCAATTCCCGGCTGTGCATGGCGTCCTCGGTCGCGGGACATAAACGCGCTTTCGGAACGGACACCGTGCCGGGCGTCTACGAGGATCTGGAAGAGGCAGATCTTGTGGTGCTCGTCGGCTCGAATCTCGCCTGGTGCCATCCGGTGTTATACCAGCGCATTGCCGCCGCCCGCGCTGAACGACCGGAAATGAAGCTGGTCGTGATCGACCCGCGCCGCACCGCGACGTGCGCGGAAGCCGATCTGCACCTGCCGCTGGCGATCGGCAGCGATGTCGCGCTGTTCAACGGCTTGCTGGCCGAAATCGCGCGGCGCGGAGCGGTCGATGCGGATTATGTCACCGCGCATACCAGCGGGCTGGAAAATGCGCTGGAGGCTGCCCGAACCGACGATCCGAATGTGACCGGCCTCGACCCCGATCTGCTCGCGGCGTTTTACGAGCTGTGGATCGGCACGGACAAGACTGTCACGGTCTACAGCCAGGGGGTGAACCAGTCCTCCGCCGGGACGGACAAGGTCAATGCCATCATCAATTGCCATCTCGCCGCTGGCAGGATCGGCAGGCCGGGAACAGGGCCCTTTTCTGTCACCGGTCAGCCCAATGCCATGGGCGGGCGCGAGGTTGGCGGGCTGGCGAATATGCTCGCCTGCCATATGGACGTGACCGACGCTGAGCACCGCGAGGCCGTGGGCAAGTTCTGGAATTCGCCCGGCCTGCCCGACAAGAACGGCCTCAAGGCCGTCGAGATGTTCGACGCTGTCGCCGATGGCCGGATCAAGGCGCTGTGGATCGTCCATTCCAATCCTGCCGTGACCATGCCCGATGCCGACCGCGTGCGCCGCGCCATTGCCGACTGCCCCTTCGTCGTCGTCTCCGACATCACCCGGCGCACCGATACCGCGCGGCTGGCCGATGTCTTCCTCCCCGCCGCAGGCTGGGCCGAGAAATCGGGCACGGTCACCAATTCGGACCGCACGATCAGCCGCCAGCGCTCCGCTTTGCCCGCCCCCGGCGAAGCGCGACCCGACTGGGCGATCATGGCGGAAGTGGGCCGCCGCATGGGTTGGAAAGAGGCCTTCGACTGGGATGGGCCTGCGCAGATTTTCGATGAATACGCGCGGCTTTCGGCCCTTGCTGGCAAGTTCGGGCTGGACTTCGATATTTCCGCGATGAGCGGCAAGGAAGCTGCAGCCTACGACGAAATGGCTCCGCTCCGCTGGCCGCAAACGCCCGAACGGCGGGGCGGGCGCTTCTTCGCGGATGGTCAATTCTACCACGCCGACAAGCGCGCGCGGATCGTGCCCGTGCGACACCACGCACCCCATGCCGCGCTTACTCGGAAGCTCCCCTTCCGCCTCAACACGGGGCGGCTGCGCGATCAGTGGCACACGATGACGCGCACCGCACTGTCGCCGCGCCTTTCTGCCCATCTGCCCGAACCCTTCGTCGATATGCATCCTGACGATGCTGCACGCCTGCATCTGAAACCTGCCGACCTGGTGCGGCTGAGCAATGAGTGCGGCAGCGCCATCCTGCGGCTGCGCGAAAGCAGCGAAGTCCAGCCGGGCACGCTGTTCGCGCCAATGCACTGGACGGGCGAGAACGCGCCTGCATCGCGGATCGACGCGCTGGTCCCCTCCGTCGTCGATCCCCTGTCTGGCCAGCCGGAGAGCAAGGCGGCCAGCGTGCGAGCGGAACGGTTTCCGGCCGGATGGTACGGCTTCGTCATCGCGGAGGAGCGGTTCACTCCCACCTGCGAATATTGGGCGATGGCACGCACCAATGCAGGCTGGCGGGCGGAGCTTGCCGGGTTGGAGCGCCCCGCCGATCTTGAAAGCTGGGCGCGCGCGCTCTTCGGCCTTCCCGATGCCTCGGCCCAGATCATGCAGGACCACGCCCGCGGCAGCTTCCGCATGGCGTTCTTCGAGAACGAGACTCTGCTTGCCGCGATATACCTCGGCAGCAAGCCCGTGTCTCTCATGCGTGACTTCCTCGTCGGTCTGCCGGGCAGCGATGCCGTATGGGCGCTGGCCGGGCAATCGCGCGGCGACATGCCCGATCCCGGCCCGGTGGTGTGTTCGTGTTTTTCCATCGGGCGCAACACCATCTGCCGCGCGATCGAGGGCGATGGGCTCACCAGCGTCGAACAGATTGGTGCGGCGACGTCGGCGGGGACCAATTGCGGATCGTGCAAGGCGGAGCTTGGCCAGATCCTCGCCGCGATCAAATCAACCGAGATGGCCGAATAACAATACCGCCAGCACCAGCGTAGCAAGTGTCGCGATCAGTGCCCAGTTGCGCCACATCTCTTTCGATCCACGCTCGATCAGCGGGACGAATTCGGTCCGCAGCAGTGCCCTGTTCTGATCCGCCCGGTCCAGAGCGCCGACGAATTCCGACATTGCCTGTGGTCGCTTTGCCGGATCGTGCGACAGGGCACGCTGGAGAACCTGTTCGACCCCCGGCGGCAAATCGGGGCGAAGGCGGTCGAACACTCCGCGGAGCCGATCCTCTTCGCTAGTCGAGATACGCGCAGCCCCCTCGCGGGCGAAGGGCAGTTGCCCGGTCAGCATCTCCCAGATGATCGCGGCGATGGAAAACAGGTCGGACAACGACTTCGCCTCGCCGCCGGTCAGCAATTCGGGCGCGATGTAATTGAGCGAGCCTTCGGGCCAGTCCGCAATCGGCTCACTACGCAGATCGGCGAAACCGGTCACCTGGGCGGAACCGAAATCGATGATCTTGGCCGTGCCATCGGCCGCGATGATGATATTTTCAGGCTTCAGATCGCGATGGACGATATTCATACGATGAAAGACGCGCGCCGCCGAAACGATCGAGCGCACCAGCGGCAATATCTCGTCCACCGAGGGTTCGGGATGATCCGCCATCCACTGCCGCAGCGTAGTCCCCTCGACAAATTCGGCGACGAAATAGAGGAAGCGGCTGTCCTCGCCCGGCAGGATCTGCATGACCTGCGGGTTGCGGATGCGGCGACCGACCCATTGTTCGAGCGCGAAGCCTTCCAGATAACGCAGATCGCCCGCGAAATTGGCCGAGGGCGCTTTCAGCACATAGCGCCCCTCGCGTTCGTGCCGTTCGACCAGATAGACATGACTGCGGGTTGAGGCGTGCAACACCTCGGCCACACGCCACCCGTCGAGCCGGTTGCCGACCTCCATGACCGGCGGAATGGTGCGCCGCGTCAGGCGCCTATGCGCTTCGGACAGGGTTTCGGACGGTAGCGTCTCTGCCAGCACCATCAGGCAGGACACATTGTCCGTGCTTCCCGCCGCCAGCGCCGCATCGCACAGCGCGCGCGATGCCGCTTCAAGCTCGGCGCGTTTGCCAAGGGCTGCGTCGCTCAGGATGGCAGCCATCTCTTCCACGCTCAGCGAGCCGTGGACGCCATCGCTGGTTAGCAGAAACAGATCGCCTTCACGCGCAGGCTCCTGCCGATAGTCGACCTTGATATCGGCATCGATGCCCAGCGCGCGGGTCAGAACCTCCGACTGGCCGAGATAGGGGGCGCTGTGATCTTCGGTCAGCAGCGTCAGCCGCCCATCGCGCAGGCGATAGCAGCGCGTATCGCCGACATGCACGATATGCGCCGTTGTGGAGCGCAGGATCAGCGCGGTGAAGGTGGTGGCGAAGCCTTCATTATCGGTAATCCCGCTGCGGTTCTGCGAATGAAACCAGCTGTTGAGCGAGCCGAGCAGGCGCGACGCGCAATTCTGCACCGTCCAGCTTTCGGGCGCATCGTAGAAATCGCGCGTGAATTGCAGCACCGCCAGTTGCGCTGCGCGATCGGCATTGCGCGCGCTCGACAATCCATCGGCGATGCAGGCGACCACACCGCGCAAATGCCGCCGATAGGCATCGTCGGGCACTTTCCCGACGATGGCATCGTCGTTGCGGGCCTTTTGCCCAGCTGCGCTATAACCGCCCAGCGCGGCCTTCAACGCGTTGGAGGGGAGCTGTTCCCGCACGGTTTTTCTGTCGATAGCCGGCAAGAGACAACTCCCCTCGAACGTAAGGTCAGGCCGACTGTGGGGTGCGGCCAACCTGGATCATGGTGACGCTGCCGTCTTCATCGACTTCTGCGATTTCGCCAGTCGGTTCCTCCAACAGCAGCAGTGCGATGAAGCCGATAACTGCGGTCCCGGCAATCACCATAAAGAAGGTCGAGGCATCGACCACCGAATACACAATCAGGTAGATCACCGCGCCGACATTGCCATAGGCCCCCGTCATCCCGGCGATCTGGCCGGTCAGCGAACGCTTAATCAGCGGGACCACGGCGAAGACAGCGCCTTCCCCTGCCTGGACGAAGAAGGAGCAGACCATGGCCGCGACCACGGCCAGCCAGACCGGCCAGCTGGAATCGACGATCCCCATCAGCGCATAGCCGACGGCAAGGCCCGCCGTAAGGATAAGCAGAGTGGATTTGCGTCCGAAGCGATCAGACAGCAACCCGCCGCCCGGCCGCGACATCAGGTTCATGAACGCATAAGCCGACGCAACCATCCCGGCGACGACAGCGGACAGGCCGAATGTATCGGCGAAGAACAGCGGCAACATGGAAACGACCGCCAGCTCCGACCCGAAGGTGGCAAAATAAAGGACGTTCAGGATCGCGACCTGTTTGAACTTGTACCGCTGGAATTCCGGCACTTCGGAGGTGAAAACGCTGCGGTTGGCGCGGATCGCCAGAACCGCATCGTAAGCATAGAGAGTAGCGAGCCCCGCATAAACCACAAGTGTGGTACCATCGTTGAAGATGCCGACATTCTTCAGCCGCCACGCCAGTGCTCCCAGCGCGAAGTAGAGCGGAACCTTCATCACCAGGAGCAACCAGAGGTCGCCCTTCGAAGTTACTTCCATCGCAGTGGCATTGCGCGGCTTGAAGTATTTGGAGCCTTCCGGAACGTCGCGCACGCTGGCGTAATAGATGAAGCCGTAGACCAGCGCCATCGCGCCCGTCAGTCCGATTGCCCAGCGCCACCCATCGTCGCCGCCGAACCACAGCGCGATCGTCGGCAGGGTGAAGGCCGCGGCAGCAGAGCCGAAATTGCCCCAGCCTCCATAGATGCCTTCCGCCGTCCCCAACTCGTTGGCGGGGAACCATTCGGACACCATGCGGATGCCGATGACGAAGCCGGCCCCGATAAAGCCCAATGCGAAACGCGCCAGCGCAAGCTGGACGAAGCTTTCCGCCATGGCGAAGACGAAACAGGGTATCGAAGCGCCGATCAACAGCGCGGAATAGACCCGGCGCGGGCCATATAGGTCCGTCAGCATGCCGATCACGATACGCGCCGGGATCGTGAGCGCGACGTTTAGGATCAGCAGCGTGGTAACCTGATCCTTAGTCAGCCCGAGGGTCTGCTGGATCGATTGCAGCATTGGCGCCAGATTGAACCAGACCACGAAGGTGAGGAAAAAGGCGAACCAGGTCAGATGCAGTGTGCGCATCTTGCCGGTGAACGAAAACAGATTGAACGATGTCGACATGATCTATTCCCCCGATATCAAAACGAGAATTCAGCCTGGAGCCAGAGTTTTTCGGTATCGACCGCGAAAGCATCGGCCCGGTAGTTCGCGTATTTCGCCAGCAGCGACACCGGCCCGGCCTTGAAGCCGAGCGAGGCGTCCCATTCGGAACCGAGGTCGAGGTTGCCGAAATCGCTGTCGAACTGGTGGTAGGTCACATTCGCATTGAGGCCGGGCAGGAGCTTGATCCCGCTGAACTTGCGGCCCACGGTCAGGTAGTAATCGCGCACGCCGAAAGCGGGCGTCGTCAGGAACACGTCGGCCCAGCCATTGAAGGCATGCAGCGTCGCCATCGGCGTCTGGAATGCGGCGAGGCCGCCGTCGCTGCCCAGCTCTTCGTAGCCGATCGTGAGACCGAAGCCGGCGACGGTCGCGCCCAGCTTCGCGCTATAGTATGGCGCAGAGTAATCGACCGGATTGGCGCGGTAGTCCGACTGCGTGGCGAAGCTGGCTTCGGCGTTAACAGCAAACAGGCCTGGCAGGTCGATCTTGGCAGCTGCGCGGAGGCCGTAGGTCTGGCTGGAGAAGGCGATGCGGTCGTCGTAGTCGATCAGATAGGCGAAGGCCTTGGCGTCCACGCCTGCGATCTCCACTCCGCCATTCAGGAACACGAAATCGCCGTCGAAATGTTCGTTCGGACTGTCGACGCCGAAAATGGTGCGCTGGCTGATCGCGTAGGTTGCATCGAGCGCTACCGGGCCGAGGCTCGCCTGTCCGCGAATGGCGTCGAAGGTCTGCTCGTTCTGGCGCCACCCGACATTTCCGACGAAGCGCGCATTGTCGAAGATGATGCGCTGGCGACCGATCGTCGCGCCGATCCCGTCCTGCATGACCGAAACCTGCAGCCGATTGAGCTCGAAGTTCTCCGGGTCCGCCACCACCGGGAACGGCTCGATTCCGTTGAACGGCAGGGTGTCGTTGTAGTCGTCGGCCAGCGCGAGCGTGCCTTCGGCGTCGGCGAGCAAAGACACGATCCCCGCCTTGATCTCAACGCCGGCGCGCAAGCGGGCGGTGAGCGCCTCGGCATCGTCCAACCCATTGTCCTGATCCACGGCTTCGTAGCGCAGCCGTGCTGCCACCATGGGATCGATCGTAACCCCATCTGCCACCTCTATTGGCGGGAGCGGGCTCTCTTGCGCGATTGCAGGACTGGCGATCGATCCCAACGCCGCTCCTACCGAGAGTACCAGACTCTTTTTCATCGAACTGCCTCCGATTGCTCGGCCTTTGGACAGTCCCTCCCGTCACTCCGTCGGGCTTCGATTTCCCTCGCGCATACAAAAAAGCCGCTGCGACCGGATCGGTCGAAGCGGCGCCATTGCCACGCATTTTCGGAGTTTTCGTCCCGACATTCGCATGAGCCCACCCTTGGGCACATGTCGGAACGAAGCGATCATATGCGATTCGATTGTGCGATGCAATAGATCGCAATCGGGAGCCGCATATATGCGGGCCGTTGACTTTCGCCGAGGCGCCGGGTCAGATCGCCGGATGCACCACCCGGCACCGGATTTCGACCAATAGCATGACGGATTTCGCGACCATCGTCGCATGCGGCGGCACGGCAGAACGCTTCGGCGCGGACAAGCGACAGGAAGCGCTTGGCGGGCAGACGCTTCTGGAAAGAGCCATCGCGAAAGCCGCGGCCTATGGCGGTCCGGTTGCGCTTGCCGTGCGCGAACGGGCGCATGCCCCCGAAACGCATCTGCCGGTGCTCGTCGATCCGCAGGACGATCTGGGCCCGATCGGAGCACTCGCCAGCGGGTTCGACTTTGCCGAGACATCAGGCTGTGCCCAGGTGTTGCTGATTGCCTGCGATCAGCCTTTCCTGCCCACCGATCTGCCCCGGCGATTGTCGCACGCGCTGGGGGATGCAGGCGTGGCGCTTCCGGTCAGTGCGGGGCACGACCAGAACATGGCGGGTCTGTGGCGATGCGACCGGCAAGCGCTGGACGCCTATCTTGCCTCCGGCCAGCGGTCGCTATGGGGATTTGCCGAGCAAGTGGGAATCGCGCGCGTCGAATGGGATGATCAAGGCGCAGATCCTTTCGCCGATATCGATACGCAGGCCGATCTGTCCGCCGCTCAAGCGCGGATCATAGAGGAATAGCGCGAACCATTGCCCCTGCTACCTGCGCTGGGGCATGCGCTGCACGCCGGATCAACCAGCTGCTTTGAGCCAAAGGGGCCTGAGCGCCACTTTCCTGATTGGCAACAGGCTTCAGTCCATCCTTCCCTAGGCGCGCCCGAACGAAGATTTCGCGCGATCCGCCTGGTTCCAGAGGGACCTCCAACGGTAGTGGTACAGTCTGGATTTCGGCCCAGGCGTCGCCGCCCTGCAAGGCCGTCAGCAATGGCGCTGCAAACAGCCGCGCAGTAACCAGCGCGGAGCCCGGATTGCCCGGCAGCCCAAGCACACATCTGCCACCCGCAGTGCCGAACCACACCGGTTTCCCCGGCTTGATCGCCACCTTGGAAAAGGCAAGTTCCAGCTCCGCACCGGCGAACATCGGCTTGGCGAAATCGCGCTCGCCCACGGATGCGCCCCCGATGACGATCACGCAATCGGCCAGCGAAAGCGCTTGGGTGGCGATTTCTTCGAGTGTGGCAAGATCGTCTTCAGCGCGGAATATCTGCACAATAGTCGCGCCATATCGCTCTGCCAGCGCAGCCACCCCATAACTTGCCGAATCCGGTTGGCGGTTGGCAATGGCCGCAGCCGATCCGGGCGCGACCAGCTCGTCTCCGGTCACGATGATCGCGACGCGTGGTTGCCGGGCGACCACGGCGTCGGCCTTATCCGCCCCGGCCAATGCGATCATGGCGGCAGGCGAGAGACGAGTTCCCCGCTCGATCATAAGCGCACCTGCGGCGAAATCACCACCACGCTTGCGGATGTGCCTGGCTGGCCCGAATCCTTTTTCGAAGGTGACCGTATCCCCGCTACGCTGCGCGTATTCCTGCATCACGATGCAATCGGCACCCGCAGGCACATGCGCGCCCGTAAAGATGCGCACCGCCTGTCCTTCACCGAGCGCGGCGGTGAACGGTGTGCCCGCGAAAGCTTCGCCGACAACCTTGAGAGCCTGATCCGTCCGCGCCTCGTCGAGCCGCACTGCATAGCCATCCATCGCCGCAATGTCGACGCGCGGGGCGTCGATTTGGGCGTAGACAGGTTCGACCACCACACGCCCGCACGCATCGGAGACGGCGACGGCCTCGCTTTCCAAGGGTTGGACCATCGAGATCGCTCGCGACAGGGCTTCGTCAAATGGGATCATGATGCGCGTATCTTCGATCACCCGCTTTCCCTGGCAGTTTCATCGCTGGCCCGCGACATAGGCTTCGATCTCGTCTGGGTCGAATACCCGACCATCGAAAAAACCATTCGCACTCAAGGTAATCCGGCCTTGCTCGGCACCCACGGCGAGCGGACCGCCGATGCTGCCTTCGACCTTCGAACTTGCTCCGGGCAGCAGGTCTCCGGTCCCGCGCAGGGCCTGGCGATAGACGTCCGGGCGAAAAACGCGGCCGGCACGGTCCGCATCGGCAGCATCGAATGGCTTGTTTTCCCAGAGAATAAGCTGGGAATAGAGCCACTTCGCCTGGCTGATCCAAGGGAAGTTCGCCGCTTCGTTATATTGAAACATGAAATCCGGATAATGGCTCGCCCCCGCGCCTGCACCGAGCACAATCTCGTCGGCGATGGCCCGACCAATCACTTCTGCCGAGCCATCGAGATATTCCGGGCGGGCGAGGATCGCGGCGGCGCTTTCCCTGTTCGCCGGATCGACTAACCATTTGACCGCCTGTCGCATGGCACGGATCAATCTAGCCACCGCCTCGGATCGTTCCGTGAGGCGGGCCTCCTTGACCGCGAGAACCTTTTCCACGCCCCGCCGCCAGATCTGCGCGGTGGCCAGAACGATCCGCCCCGCGCCGCGATCCACGGCGACCGAGTTCCACGGTTCGCCCACGCAGGACCCGTCGATCTCTCCCGATTCCAGTGCATCGGCGCTGAACGGTGGGGCCACGGTAACGATCTCGATATCGACGTCCGGGCGGATACCGCAGGCGGACAACCAGTATCGCAACATGTAATTGTGAGAGGAATGGCGGTGTACCACGCCGAACCGCAGCGTGCGGCCATTCGCAGCCGCCTTCTCAGCCTGCTTGGCCAACGCCGCGCCGACAGCGGCCGGATCGCCGAGGACCGGCTCGGGACAAACCGCATCCGCCAGTTCGGTCCGCAAAGTGATCGCATTGCCATTGAGGCCGAGGACGAAGGGCGCGGCAAGCGGCTGCGGCGGACGTCCGATCCCCATTGTCGTCGCGATGGCCAGTGGCGCGAGCATGTGCGCGGCATCGGTATGGCCGTAGAGCAGTCGATCGAGCACGGTCGCCCAGGTGACATCGCGCGTCAGTTCGAGGTCCAGCCCGTCCTCTTCCGCAAATCCCAGTTCCCGCGCCAGAATAGGCAGGCAAGCATCGACCAGCGGCAGGAATCCAATGGTCAGTTTCTCGCTCATTGATCCCCTTTCATCAGCTCGTGCGCCGTCACCACAGCCTCGGCGATCGCCGCGATCCGCTTGTTCGAATCCATCGCCTTGCGTCGCAATTCGGCATAGGCTTCGGGCTCGGTCCAGCGCCGCTCGGCCATGAGAATACGCTTGGCCTGATCGATCTGATCGCGTTCATGCAATCGGCCGCGCGCCTCCGCCAGATCCTCTTCCAGACGGGCGAAAGCATGGAACCGCCTGACGGCCAGATCCAGCAAGGGCCGGATACGCGGTGCGGAAAGCCCGTCGACGACATAGGCGGATACGCCTGCATCGATCGAGGCCGCGATCGCCTGGTCATCGCTTTCATCGACGAATATCGCGATGGGCCGCGCCAGCGCTCGGCTGACGGCGAAATATTCCTCCAGCACGTCGCGCGCGGGGTTGCCGAGATCCATCAGCACGATGTCCGGCTCGATTTCGGCAATGCGGGACAGCAGCGCCTTGCGCTCGGAGAGAACGAAGATTTCCGAGCCTTCGAAGGCGCGCAGACCTTCCTCTATTATGGTGGCCCGTGCCCGGCTCTCATCAATCACCGCGATCCGCATCCGCTGATTGTGCAGCGCAGCATTGAGATGCGCAATGAATAGCCCCTAGATTTCTGGACGCCTTCGATCCTAATTTTGAGGACAGGAGGCGACGATGGGGAAGCCCAATTTCAGTGATGAGTTCAAGCGTGATGCGGTGGCCCAGATCACCGAACGAGGATATCCGGTAGCGGAAGTCTCGCAACGGCTCGGCGTCAGCCAGCACTCGCTGTATTCGTGGAAGCGGCAGCTGGCGAGGCAGGTGTCCGGCGATGCCGGCAAGGATGCCGAGATCCGCCAGCTGAAGCGCGAACTGGCCCGCGTGACCGAGGAGCGCGACATTCTAAAAAAAGCCACCGCGTATTTCGCTCGAGATGCAAAGTGAGATACGCGTTCATTGCCGAGCATCGCGATCGTTTTGGCGTGCGGGCCATGTGCCGGTGCCTGGCTGTGCAACCCAGCGGTTTCTATGCTTGGCAGAAGAGCCCGCTGAGCCAGCGGGCTCGGGAAGATGCCCGGCAGACCGAGTTGATCCGACAAGCCTGGAACGACAGCGGGAAGGTCTATGGCTATCGCAAGCTGCACGATGACCTGCTCGATCACGGCGAGACCTGCTGCCCCAACCGCGTTGCCCGGTTGACCAGGCTGGCGGGTATCACGGCCCAGGTCGGCTACAAGCGCCGGCCGGGCAGCTATGGCGGCAAGCCGTCCCTGGCGGTCGACAACACGCTGGATCGCCAGTTCGACGTGGCTGCACCAGACCGGGCCTGGGTGACAGACATCACCTACATCCGCACCCTGGAAGGCTTTGCCTATCTGGCTGTCGTGATCGACCTGTATTCCCGCCGCGTGGTGGGTTGGTCGATGCAGAGCCGTCAGACCACCGATGTAGTGCTGCAGGCGCTGCACATGGCGGTATGGCGGCGCAAGCCGAAGCAACGGGTGTTGATCCATTCGGATCAGGGCTCGCAGTTCACCAGCATGGATTGGGCTGCCTTCATCAGGGCGCACAATCTTGAGCACTCGATGAGCCGACGCGGCAACTGCCATGACAATGCCGTGGCCGAGAGCTTCTTCTCCTCGCTCAAGCGTGAACGCATCCGGCGCCGGACCTACAAAACCCGCGAGGAAGCCCGGCAGGATGTGTTCGATTACGTCGAGATGTTCTACAACCCGGTGCGCAAGCAGGTAAGGAACGGGATGCTGTCGCCCGTCGAGTTCGAACGACAGCAGATTTTGAAAGCGGAAGGCGTCTAGAAAACTAGGGGCTACTCACAAGCCGCAGGTAGAAATAATGACTTCGATCAGCTCCGAGGCAGTATTTTTCCGACGCACATCCCGGTGTCAACGAACTCTGGCACCTGCAGCGCGTCTGTGCTCCTGGCCATCTCCATTCGTGAGCAAAGCCGAGATCGGAGACCAGCTTGCCTGCTTTCGATCACCTCATGTCGAAGGCTGAGGAAATCATGCCGTAGCGGCAGAAAAGCCGATTTTCTCACCAATTCCCGACTGTCAGCTAACGGCCCAAAAGCCGCCAATTACATCCGCGCCGTCAAGCGGTCAGGGCCTCGGCACAGAAATTTCCCAATGATTTGAGTGCCCATTTTTGTCGTCTATTGGGCACCACTTTTCGTGAACCCTAGAAAACCGCCATTTTGGGCTACCCTACTTCTGACTGATGAGAACTTTCCGACGAGCTGTGCGCTCCCATGTCCGCTTTGCGCCCTCATCTCGGTCATTCGAGCGATTCCAATATTCACCCGAAAGCTGCCATGGATTAGGCGACCGCAGATATTAGGGCAGCGCTCCAATTCAGGCGGGGCAATCCCACCTTTGTATCCTTGAATACAGGCATTCTGTGCTGAGGGGATCGCTGCAGGCACATTTCGGACGCCGTCAGAGGATCGCATCAAGAGCGCGCAGCTCAAAGTGAAGTTAAGCCGCCTTCAAGCGCTAGTTCGCTGAGACGAAACTTTTGGACCTTCCCCGATGCCGTTAATGGAAAGTCTTTAACCACGAACCAATCCACCGGTGTCTTCTGAGGCGACAGGAGCAACCGGCAATGGTCCTTCAGCGCGTCTGGCGTTGGCAGAGCGACACCGTCGGCAAGCCCCAGACAAACGGCGACCGTTTCACCCCAGGTTGGATGCGGCACGCCGAAAACCGCCGCTTCCGCGATGGAAGGATGGCGCAGCAACGCGGCCTCGATTTCCGCAGGGTAGATATTCTCTCCACCACGGATGATCATGTCGCTCAGCCTGCCCGTGACCCGCACATAACCGCGTGCGTCCATTTCTCCGAGATCGCCCGTGCAAAGCCAGCCATCGGCGTGCAAAGTGCGCTCGGTCTCTGCTTCCTGATCATGATAAGCGATCATAGTCTGATAGCCGCGGGCCTGAATTTCGCCCTGCTCGTTCAAGGGAAGCGGCTCTTCGGTATTGGGCCGGACTATCCGGACCTCCACTTGCGGGAGCGGTCGTCCCGCCGTGCCCGCGCGATCATCGACCGTATCATCGTATCCCGTAGCACAAACGATTGGACTGAGTTCGGTCTGTCCGTACACCGACATCATCTTGCAACCGAAACGCTGTTCGACGCGCGCCAGCAGTTCCGGCGCGACCGGAGCGCCGCCGGAATAAAGCAAACGCAGGCTGGACAGATCGTAATCCCCGCGGTCGATCTCCGCGATCATTGCGGATAGCATCGTCGGCACGCCGCTGGTCACCGTCGCCTTTTCGCGTTCAATGGTCTTCAACATCAGCACCGGATCGAACATCACGGGCAGAACCAGGGTGGACAGGCTGGTGACCGCCCCAAGGGCGTTCAGCACCGATCCCGCCGTATGGAAGAGCGGCATGGGAGTCACCACCGTGTCGCCGCTCTGTCCGATCCGGGCTCCGACAAACGCGGCGTTGGTTACGAGAGCCCGGTGGGCCAGCAACGCCCCCTTGGGGCGCCCGGTCGTGCCCGATGTGAACTGCATCTGTGCCGGTGCATGCGGTGAAACCCCGGGCAGTGGCACGCCGGATCGGTAATGTGCGATCGCGCTCGTTACCTCTTCAATATCGATCCGGTCGAGCACCGGAGCGGCTGCACGAGCGATCGCATCCATATCGGTGCCGCGAAATTCGGCGGCATGGATGAGCGCTTTCGCGTTCGAATGCCCAATGACGTGGCCAAGCTCTTCGATCCGCAGCGAAGGGTTCGCCGTAACGAGAACCAGCCCGGCAAGGGCAGCACCGTATTGAACGATGATCCACTCCGGCACATTGGGCGCCCATAAGCAAATGTGATCGTCGGGCGCGAACTTGGTCAGCAACCATCGGGCGCAGGCTTCCGCATCGGCCAGGAGCTCGCGATAGGTCCAGCGCCGATCCGTGGTGGCGGCACCGGGCAGCGAGGGCGCATTGTCTGGCGAGACCTCGACCAGCGCGCACATATCACCGGCGCGATCGGCTGCCCGGCGCAGCGCATCGCCGGTGGTCATCTCCCACAGAGGAGGCGACGTATCGGCAGGATAGTAGGATGAGGTCAGGCCCGATGTCACGGTGCATTCTCCTGCTCGGGGTGGTCCAATATTAATCGTGCCGCGTCGATCCAGCCGCGCAACAGATCGTCGCGATGGGTGGCATCGCGGCGCAGCACACCCGAAAGCGCCATTCCGCGCACAAGTTCGAGAGTGAGCGCAGCCACATCCGCGCATCCGGGACGATCGTCCAGTGGAGAGAACAGCGCAGCAACGACCCGATCGTTTTCTAAACGCGCGGCACGTTCCTGCGTCAGCAAGGCCGCGTGGAGATGTCGGTCCGCGCGGGCGACGGCCCAAAGTTCCAGCTCGGCAAGATAGGACGGGCTGGACGCCGCAGTCGCTAGCACGGTGATCGCATTCGTCAGCGGATCGGCTCGCGTAGCGGCGGCAGCCTCAATCTCGTGCTCGACGATCGCCTCGTTGCGCGAAACCAGTCCACCCACCGTGGCGGACAGCAGATCGGCATGGGTAGGGAAATGATGCAGCAATGTGCCGCGCCCCACTCCGGACCGCGCCTGCACCTCAAGGGTGGTCGTCCCGGCAACGCCGCGTTCGATCAGCACATCGACCGCAGCATGGACTATGCGGGCGCGCGTCGCCTCGCTCTGTTCGCGCCTTTTCGAAAAGCCGCGCGG
>CAMYIQ010000297.1 GCA_947258465.1 uncultured Erythrobacter sp. | reverse complement strand
GGAACTGGTCACGCGCGAGGCCGACTTATCCAACGCGAGGGCGGTTCGGGTTCGGCCTACAGAAACAGGACGCATTTTAGGCGAACGGATCGCTCAGTCTTCGACGCAAGTGAGCGAAGCGCTCGCCACCCTCAGCGTTTCCGCACAGGCTGAATTGCTTCTGACCCAGATCACACTGATCCGACAGCTCCAGCGTGCCGGCGCGATTCCGCTGCAGCGGATGTGCGTATCCTGTCGCTACTTTCGCCCGCGAACATACCCGGCCTCAGCGAAGCTCCATCATTGCGCCTTCATCGATGCGCCGATCGGGGATGGGGATCTCCGGTTGGATTGCATGGAGCATGAGACCGCAGACAGCGACCTGCAGGATGCGAATTGGGAGACATTCGCCGCGACATCGCTGGCGAGCGCTGACCGAACCGTACAGCCGGCGAGGAGCGCGCCATGAAACCGAACACTTCCGGCACATCGCTGCCGGATGCCGCCGTTCCCGACGCTTAGCGTCGGAACACCGAAGCGGCCCGGCGACTGCCATCGCCGGACCGCCCGTATTTCCCACTCCAGCAAGAAGAAGGAATGTTCCTTATGGCACATGTGACACTAGTCGATCCAGCGTCGGCCGACGCCTCGGTCAAGCCCACCCTCGATAAGATCAATGGCGCGTTCGGGGTTGTCCCGAACATGTTCAAGGCAGTCGCCAACTCGCCTGCTGCGCTGGCGAGTATGTGGGGAGCGTTCGGTGCGCTCGGCGGCGGGAAGCTCGGCGCGCGTCTCGGCGAGGAGATTGCGGTTGCGGTCGCAAATGCCAACGCCTGCGAATACTGCTTGGCCGCCCACACGGCGCTTGGCAAGAAAGCCGGAGCGTCGGGTGACGAGATGGCCGATGCGCAGGTCGGTCGGTCGGCTGATCCGCGCACGCAGGCAGCACTCACCTTCGCGCTCAAGGTTGTCCGTGACCGCGCCGCGGTTACGCAGAGCGACGTCGCAGCGTTGAAGGCAGCGGGATTCGACGACGAGGGAGTGGTCGAAATCATCGCTCATGTCGCGCTCAATCTGTTCACCAATTACGTGAACGTGGCGCTTGACGTGCCGGTAGACTTCCCGGGCGTGAGGCTGAAGCAAGCCGCCTGAGACTGCCCGGCCGGGTTTTCTGCGGGAAGCCCGGCCTCCGGCCAAGGAGACTATATATGAAGCCCCGTCCTGCGCCCGCGCTTGTCACAAGCGCCTGGCTCAACTCGTCCAAGCCACTCGATATTCCGGATTTTTCGGGCAGGGTTCTCGTGATCGAGGCGTTCCAGATGCTGTGTCCGGGCTGCGTCAGCGTCGGCCTGCCGCAGGTGCAGCGTGTCGCTCGGCTATTCCCCAAAGAGCAGGTCGCTGTGATCGGACTGCACACGGTATTCGAGCATCACGAGGCCCAGGGCACGCGTGAAGCGCTCGGGGCGTTTGCTCATGAATACCAGTTGGCTTTTCCCATCGGCATTGACCGGCAGGATGGTCGCTTGCCGGTGACGATGACCGCCTACAATATGCAAGGTACGCCGACGGTGATCGTCATCGATCGGAACGGTATGCGGCGGTTTCAACGCTTCGGGCACGTTGACGATCTCACCTTGGGGAGCGTGATAGGTGCCTTGCTGGGCGAAGCGGCTGAATCAGTGCCTCTAGCGGGCGGCAGTCCACAATTGTGTGACAGCTCTGGCTGCTTGCCCACCCCGCTATAGCAAACAGGTTCCAAGTCGACATTTCGACCGCCGTAGCTCGCATAATCATGCGAGTTGGCGACGCTCTTTCGTCGCGGCGCCTTCGCACCTTCTCGAGGGAATGTCTTGACCTTCCAACACTGGGAAGCCCCATCCACCTGGCCATTGTCGGGAACAATGGAAAGCGTTGATGAAGGCATTGCGCACATCAAAGGCCCGTTGCGAGCATGAGCTGCAACGGTCGAGTAAAGACGTCAGTCCGTGTGGCACAGCCAAGGGGCGTGACTGACCAGGCAGCCGATGATCCCACTGTGTCCCGAACGATGACGGCATGGAAGTTGGAGTGGGTCAGCGCAGATGCCTGATCTCTCTCTCGACCTTCGATATCTTAGATACGCCATTCTCGCCGCAGAGCACGGCTCGTTTCGGCGGGCAGCTATGATGGTAGGAGTCAATCAGTCGACGCTGACGCGCCGGGTCCAACTTCTCGAACGGAGACTGGGCATTATTCTCTTCGAGAGGGGTCGAACCGGTGTTGTCCTCACTCCAGTGGGCAAACACTTTCTCCAGGAGGCGCGCAGTGGTGCTGAGCAGCTCTATCGTGCGGTAAAGGAGGTCGGTGCCGCGCACGGAGGACGATGCGGGCAGTTGCGCATAGGGCTGATGGGGTCCCTCGCTCGCAGCCCCCTTTCAGACCTATTCGCCGGATTTCGGGCTCGGCATCCGAGAATCGACTTGAGAGTAGAAGAAGCGCCTCTCGAAGAGACGGTCGCAGCTATATCCAATCATCGACTGGACATGGCCTTTGTCTTAGGCGAGCCCTGCGTAGAGGGATGCTCCCTGGTTCGCATGTGGGACGAACCCCTTGTCATCGCCGTCTCGGCGCAGCATCGCATTTCGGAAAAATCGAACGTCTGCTGGCATGATCTTCTGAATGAGCTGTTTCTCGTTAGCGCCGATGCTTTCGGGCTGAAGGCAACCGAGATCATCGGTACGCACTTGAAACCGTTTGGTAAGAAGCCGCGCCTTTCCCTGCAGCGTGTGAGCCGCGAAACCCTATTCTATCTCGTCGGGGAAGGTCTTGGCGTTACTGTAGCAGTAAGATCGATGCTGGAGGCGGTTCACCCGGCATTACGGCTGGTGGATTTGCAAGACGCCGAAGACCTTCGATGGAGTGCTATTTGGTGCGATAGCAACACCAACCCCGCTTTGAAGGCCTTGATCAACCGCCTACCGAAGCGGTCGCCTTCTCGTCGGCCGATTGTCGGCGAAACTTAGCGAAACCTCTATCGCTGGCGATGAAGCGCTCGAGCATCGGGACGATCAAGCGAACCGGATCGACAGCCGGCTGACCCGCCTCTTGCGCCAACGCTTGAGCATAAGTGGATAGGTCGCGATGGAGCTGCGCGGGCAGTTCAACCGTCACCTTGATAGGCTTATCGTCGGTGATCGCGCTGAGCTTCAGGCTCGCCATTCTCATCCTCCATAGGGTTCGAGTACGATGTCGCGAGTGACGATGACGCGGACGGGAAACCCTGGTCTGATCGTCAGTGTCGGAGCGATGTTGAGTTGGCGGCGGACGATGTCCTGCCCGGCTTGATTGAACGTGTTCTGACCGCCATTGCGAATGGCCCGCAAGAGCCGGTCCTCATCGTTCACCGCGAGTTCTGCGCCGACGCTGAGCAGCGTCGAGAGGCCGGCCGCCTTGGCGAGATCCCACCAGTGATAATCGACGCCGTCCTGCAAACCAGCGAAGCCTTCGGCATCGGCGCCAGGCTGACGCTCAAGCACGATCGAGAGTCCATTAGGGAGGATCAGCCGGTTCCAGACGAGCAGCACGCGGCTTTGACCAGACTGCACATTGTTGTCGTACTGGCCGATGACACGCGTGCCCTGGGGGACGAGAAGGATGCGACCGGTCGGGCTGTCGTAGATGTTCTCGGTGACCTGGGCAGTGATCTCGCCCGGAAGGTCCGACCGGATGCCGGTGATCAGTGCGGCAGATATCACGGCTCCGGCCTGAAGGATGTTCGACGACGCCGGCGCAGCGATGCGATCGGGCGACACGGTCCGTCGGTCGGCCGCCGCGTTGAGAAAGGCGTTCTGGCGGTCCTGCGCGGACGGTGTCGATGGCGATGGCGCGAGACCGAGGTTGGCAAGATCCGGTGCTGGCGGCGGCGCTATGGTTGGGGCTGTCGCGCTCGCACCGGCGCGGGTCTCCGTGCCGGAGAACAGACGACTGGTCCGGGCGGTCTCGATTTCTTGGAGACGCCGCTGTTCCTCCGGACTGATGCCAGGGTTCGGTGTATTGACGTTGGGCGTCGGTACAGGCTGTCCACGATCCTGAGCGCCGACGATCGGCCGGCCGAGATCGCCCGGCAGAGGCGGGCCAAGGCGCGGCACCCCGGTGTAGTCACGCGGTAAGCCAGCGAGGCCGTCCGCGGTGGAGCGGTTCTCCGTCGAATAAAGCTCTTCGTTCGGCCGACCTCCATCGCGCGTCTGAAGGGCGTAGATCAAGGCGCCTCCAAGCCCGACACTGGCGACCAACCCCACGCCTGCGAGAACCTTGCGCGACAGCCGAGTGACACGCGGCGGTTCTGCACGCAGCCGCATCGGCGCGGCGCTGGCCGCCTCCCCGGTCAGCGGCTGCGCCTCGTCGTCCGGCACTTCCTCCTTCCGGGGCGGGTTCTTGCTCACGAGGTCGGCCTCCCGTCTGTGCGGGTGATGCGGACGCGCCGCTGACGGTCGCCGGCGCCAAAGCGCAGCTCGGCGGCGGCGAAAAGCCGGTCGACGATCATGTGGTGCCCGCGCACGCGGTAGTTCACCAGCTCGGAGGTATTGCCCTCGGGACCGACGACGAAGAGCGGCGGGATCTCGCCTTGGCCGATGCCGCGCGGGAACTCGATGAAGACCTGGCGGCCGTCGTCGAAAGCGCGAAGCGGCCGCCACGGCGCGCGGTCGCCTTCGATGGCATAGCGGAAGTTGACGTTGGCGAGGTCGACCCCGCTCGCCACCGGCTGGGCGGCCTGCGCCTCGGCGTTCTGCCGGCGCAGCGCGATGAGCTGGTCTTGCGGATACTGCCAGGAGACGGAGGCCATGTAGGTCCGCTCCGTCGAGCGAAGCTCCATGTGGTAGGTGCGCAGGTTGGTGTTGATGACGAGGTTTGTCATCAGGTCGGCCCGCGTGGGCTTCACCAAGATATGGATTTGCCGCGTCGGCCCCGATCCGCTTTCGGTGTCGCCGATGATCCAGCGCACCGTATCGCCAGCGGCGACGGGACCGGCGCCGACCAGCTGCTCGCCAGGCTGGAGCGCGATGTCCGTGATCTGACCGACAGCCGTATAGACCTGATAGAGAGCGCCTTGCGTGAATGGATAGACCTGCATCGAATTTATGAAGCCGTCCCGCACGGGCTGGATGCGGGCCGCGGCATTGGCCTGGTTCACCCGCGCGGTCGGATCTGCCGGCTCGGGCGCGCGCCGCGAAGGTTCGACGCGTTGCAACTGGCCGGGCAGCGGCAGCGGGCGCGGCAGTTCGACCACTGTGACCGGCGCCGGCGGATCGACGGTCTGCACGGCGGGAGCCGCGTTGTCGTAGGATATCTCGGG
>CAMYIQ010000296.1 GCA_947258465.1 uncultured Erythrobacter sp. | reverse complement strand
GCCCAGCACGACCGGCCCGGCACCGCCCGGCAACCCCATCGCCATGCTGCCCGCCCTGACCTTCGTCGCCTTCGTGGCCGTCGCCGCCGTCGCGGCGCGCTGGGCGCAGGGCGAATTCGGCGAACAGGGCATCGCCATTCTCCTGCTACTGATGGGCAGCATGGATGTCGATGCCGCCATCGTCACCGCGGGTGGGCTCGAACCGGGGACAATCTCGCCTGCCCTTGCCGCGCTGGCTATCGCGGGCACGATCCTCGCCAATATGGGCGTGAAGCTCGGCGTGACCCTGGCCTATGGCAAGCGCGAGGCACGGCCCGCCGCCATGGCCCTGGCGGCAAGCATGGTGGCTTTGGCGGCGAGCCTCGCTTTCGGCTACGCAAGGCTTTGAAACGTATTGGCGAACAGGTTCGGCCCTGTGCGGAGATCTGCGATCGACGGGCCGGGATCAGCCCGTTTGCAGGCTACCGGCCACCGCTTCCCGCCGACGCTGGGCCAGTTCGACGCGGTCGCGCCCACCCTCCTTCGCGCGGTACAGCGCGGCATCCGCCGCTTGCACCATCTGGCTCAGATCGCAATGTTCCGGAACGCTGGCGACGCCGATCGATATCGTGATCCGGCCGAGCCGTTCACCGTCATGGCGAAGATTGAGCGCGGCGATTCGCGAACGAATGTCTTCCGCGCGGGCCGCCGCCTGCTCGCTGTCGAAATCCGGCAATAGCATCACGAACTCTTCGCCGCCGTAGCGGAAGGCGAATTCGGGCTCGCGTGTGGCTTTTTGCAGGACCTTGCCCACTTCGCTCAGCACGAGATCGCCGGCTTCGTGACCGAAACGGTCGTTGAAGCTCTTGAAATGATCGACGTCCAGCATCAGGCAACTCATGCGCCCGGCGGCATCCCCCTCGCCGGTGCGGAGCTTTTCCATGACGTGTTCGAAGTTGCGGCGATTGGAAAGGCCGGTCAGCGTATCGTGCATGGCCATCTTTCGAAGCGCGTCGCGCAACTTGAGATTCGCCAGCGCCAGGCTGATATTTTCGGCCAGCATCTCGATATAGTTGGCCGGCGTCGGTGATCCGCCTGCGCTGTCATCGCGGACTTCGAGATAGAGCAGTCCGAGCGTTTCGTTCTGGGCCATCAGCGGCAGGCAAAGCGAATCGGATATTTCCCCATCCGCCAATGCGAGATGCTGACAAGGCACATCTATTCCGTCGCTTTGCGGCCTGTGGGGCATTCCGCGTCGCAGAGCCCAGCAGGATGAGGGCGCGAATTCGGCCTGGGAGTGGACCGGTTTCTGCCAGGTGCAAGCCTCGACCATCGCATTGCGATGTTCGTCGAACAGATAGAGACGCCCCGCCCGTTCCGGGTCGATCTCGGGTACGAACCGGCGAACTACGTTTTCGAAATCTTCGAGCGTATCGCAGCTTTGCATGCGCTGGGTCATGCGCGACAGCAATTCGCGAAGGGCGCTGTCGGCGTCGCGTTCGGCCTGGAGACGCTGCCGCGCCAAGCCGTTTTCGCGGAAAACGCGGATAGCCTGCGCCATATCCCCGATTTCGTCGATCTGGTTCACTTCGGGTAGCTCGGTAGCATAATCCTCGGCGGCCAACCGGCTGACGACATCGCTCAGCCTGACCACCGGATGCAACACGCGGCGCTTGAAGATGAAATACAGGACGCAAAGAAACAGCAAGCCGGTGACGACAAGCACGATTTCGGCCAGCAATTTCCACATCGCCGCGATCGCTGCCGCCTCGTTCACCACTCTTTCGATGCGCCCGTCGAGCTGGTCCTGAAACCGCTGCACCAGCATTTCGGCGCGGTTGAGCTCGCGCTCGTATTCCGGGCCGAACAGGATCTGCCGCGCGCGCGCCTCGTCGCCCTGTTCGTAGGCGGCGATCGCTTCGACTTGCTCATCGTGCAGCGTGTCCGCCCAGCGGATCGCTTCGGCCAGCGTAGCGAGCTCGTTCTGGGTCGCACCGGCATCGCCGATATGTTCGATCCGGCGCTCGACCGATTCCAGCTCTTCCTCGTCGCGGCGATAGACGACGGCGTAGGTCTCGTCGCCCGTATTGACGAATTGCCGCGCATGCTCGCTCATGGCGTAGATGTCCCGGCCGAGCCGGGACGTGGCCTTGTCGAGCTGATAGCGCTGCTCGACAGCGGCGCGTTCGCGATCATGCGCATTCGACGCCAGCAGCATCATGACGCCGGATACCACCGTCAGCGCGAAGGTCGCGCCGTAGGCTACATTGGTGATGGTTGCCAATCGCATGGCTGCCTTATGGCAGGGAAGACCGACAGAAGGGTTAAAGCCGAGTGGGTATGGTTCCTAACCGCGTTTTCCGCGAAGGCGCCTTCGACCATCGGCATCTCTCGCCGCCGGATTCACGGTCGTCGGCGGCGGATTCGAAGCGCCCGCGCCGCCGCCCAGCCTTGGCTGCGGGATGAATGCCGCCCGCTACCGTTTCTTCGCAATTTTGATCTTGTTTTTCTTCGCGAAGTCCTTGGTCGATTCCTCGCTGCGACCCAGCGCCTTGGCGATTTGCTTGAGGCCCTGCCCTTTTGCGGCAAGCGTACGGAGCTGGCCCGCTTCCTCTCCGGTCCAGGGCTGCTTGTGGCGTTCGAACCGTTCTTTGGCCATCAGTCTACCGCCTTCTTCGCAGCAGGCTTTTTCTTCGCCGCCGCCTTCTTTTTGGCGGGGGCCTTTTTCGCAGGTGCCTTCTTCTTCGGGGCCGCCCTTTTCTTCTTCGCCGGACCCTTGGCCGCGCGGGCATCGATCAGTTCGATCGCCTGCGCTTCGGTCACGTCCTCGGGCTTCACATCCTTGGGGATCGTCGCATTGGTCGTGCCATCGGTGACATAGGGGCCATAGCGGCCCGGCATGACCTTGATCTCGCCGCCGCTGGTCGGGTGCTCGCCAAGCGTCTTGATCGGCTCGGCCTTGCCGCGTCCACCGCCCTTGCGATTCGCCGCCTGGGCGAGAATATCGACCGCGCGATTCATGCCGACCTCGAAGACTTCGCGGGTCGACGACAGCTTGCCGTACTTCCCATCGTGGCGCAGATAGGGGCCGTAACGCCCTATCGCAGCTTCGATTTCCTTGCCGGTTTCCGGATGGGCGCCGACGATGCGTGGCAGGCTGAGCAGCTTCAAGGCCCATTCGAGATCGAAATCGTCGAGGTCCTTGGGAATGCTCGCGCGCTTGGCTTCCTTGCCCTCGCCGAGCTGGACATAGGGACCGAAGCGGCCGCTCTTGCGCTCGACCGCCTGGCCGGTTTCCGGATCCTCACCCATGACGCCGTCATCCGCGCCGTCATCGCCATCCTGTCCGCCGGGCTTGGCGAATTGGCGGGTGTATTTGCATTCGGGATAATTGGCGCAGGCGACGAAAGCGCCATAGCGTCCGCCGCGCAGCGCCAGCCTGCCGCCATCGCGCCCTTCGGTTTCGCATAGCGGGCAATGGCGCGGGTCCTTGCCGTCGGCGCGTTCGGGGAAGAGATAATCGGCGAGGAAATCGTCGAGCACCTCGGTCACTTCCGAGGGTTTCTTCTCCATGACCTCTTCGGTCTTGGGCTTGAAGTCGCGCCAGAAGGCTTCGAGCAGCTTCTTCCAGTCCTCGCGCCCGTCGGACACGGTGTCGAGCTCGTCCTCCAGCCCTGCAGTGTAATCGAAAGCGACATATTGCGGGAAGAAGCGTTCGAGAAAGGCCGTTAGCAGGCGCCCGCTTTCTTCCGCGAAGAAACGGTTCTTTTCCATCCGCACATAGGCGCGGTCGCGCAGCGTCTGGATGGTGCTGGCATAGGTCGAGGGACGGCCGATACCGAGTTCCTCGAGCCGCTTGACCAAACTGGCTTCGGAAAAGCGCGGGGGCGGCTGGGTGAAGTGCTGATTGGCATCGACGCCTTTCTTGAGCGGGCTGTCGCCCTTCGCAATGGTCGGCAGCAGGCCGTCCTCGTCGTCATCGGCATCGTCGCGGCCTTCCTGATAGACCGCGAGAAAGCCGGGGTATTTCACCACCTGGCCGGTAGCGCGCAGCTCGTGCCGACCGGTCGCATCGCGCAGCGTGACGCTGGTCCGTTCGAGGCTGGCGGCCGCCATCTGGCTGGCCATCGCGCGCTTGAAGATCAGGTCGTACAGCTTGCCTTCGTCACCCGATCCGGCGCGGTCCTGATTGAAATTGGTCGGCCGGATCGCCTCGTGGGCTTCCTGCGCGTTCTTGGCCTTCGACTTGTACATGCGGGGGCTATCGGGGAGCGCATGGCCGCCATAACGATCGGCCACCGCCTTGCGGCAATCGGCAATCGCGCCGCCATCCATGCTCACGCCGTCGGTACGCATGTAAGTGATCGCGCCCGCTTCGTAGAGCGACTGGGCGCAGCGCATCGTGTGGCTCGCGGAAAAACCCAGCTTGCGCGCAGCTTCCTGCTGCAATGTGGAGGTGGTGAATGGCGGGGCCGGATTGCGCTTGAAAGGCTTGGTCTCGACCTCCTCGACCGTGAAGTTCGCGCCCTCCACCGCGGCCTTGGCGGCCATGGCGCTACCCTCGTCTCCGAGGCTGAGCTTTTCGAGTTTCTTGCCGTCATATCTAACCAGTCGGGCGTCGAACTCGGTGCCATCGTGCTGCAGCCTGGCGATCACCGACCAGTATTCGTCGGCGCGGAAGTTCTCAATATCGATCTCGCGGTCGACGATCAGACGCAGCGCGACCGACTGGACGCGGCCGGCGCTCTTCGCGCCCGGCAGGCGGCGCCACAGCACCGGCGACAGCGTGAAGCCATAAAGATAATCGAGCGCGCGGCGGGCGAGATAGGCGTCGATCAAATCCTGGTCGAGATCGCGCGGCGCCTTCATCGCGTCAGTCACTGCCCGTTTGGTGATCGCGTTGAAGGTCACGCGCTCGACATCCTTGGGCAGTGCCTTGCGCTTGGCCAGCAGTTCGCGCACGTGCCAGGAAATCGCCTCGCCCTCGCGGTCGGGGTCGGTCGCGAGGATCAGACGATCGGCCGCCTTCGCGTTGTCGGCGATTTCCTTGAACCGCTTCTGCTTGTCCCGATAGAGTTCCCAATCCATCGCGAAACCTTCGTCGGGGCGCACACTGCCATCCTTGGGTGGCAGGTCGCGGACATGGCCGTAGCTGGCCAGAACCTTGAAGTCCTTGCCGAGGTATTTCTCGATGGTCTTCGCCTTCGCGGGCGATTCGACGATAACCAGTTGCATGGGGGTAATTGCAGTCCCTTACGTGTGTACGTGCGTATACGCGCGAAAATGGGGACCGGTCCCGAATGACGTCAAGCGCCAAAAGACAGAACGGGTCGCCCGGCCTAGGAGGTACACGGGCGACCCGTCGCGAGCGCCGTTGGGGGGTGCCCGCTGTTCAATCCGGAAAATCGTGATGACCGAATCGGTCACCAAGTGGATTCACCATAGGACGCCTGTTCGAATCGCGCTTGCATGAACGCGTCAATTTCTCCGCAGTCAGAGCGAAAGACTGACCCGTGCGCCCGCATGCCGCTCGAGCCGTCCGGCGATTTCGAGTTCGAGCAGTGCGAGGTGCACGGCGCTGGCATCGGCGCCCGACTGGCGGATGATTTCGTCCACCGCTACCGGCGCGGTTGTCAGAAGGTCGGTAATGTCGGCCGGATCGGCCTCCGCCAGCTCGCCGGGCTCGAAATCGAAGGCCGGTGACGGTTCGCGAAAAGTGGATCGGGGCTCGCCATCGAAGGTCGACAGCAGCTCGGACACGTCTTCGGGCGTCTGCACCAGCACCGCGCCTTCGCGGATCAAATGGTTGCAGCCATGGCTGCGCGCCTCCAGCGGGCTGCCGGGAATGGCCATGACCTCGCGCCCCGCCTCCCCCGCCAGCCGCGCGGTGATCAGGCTGCCCGACTTGACCGCAGCCTCCACCACCAGCGTTCCGCCCGCGAGCCCGGCGATGATCCGGTTGCGGCTGGGGAAGTGGCTGCCGCGCGGTTCGGTGCCCGGTGGCTGTTCGGCCAGCAGCAGACCGTCCTCGGCGATCCGCTCCTGCAACTCGGCATGCTGCGGGGGATAGGCGATGTCGATACCGCTGGCGATGACTCCGATAGTGCCGGGAAAAGCCCCCTCATGCGCGGCGCCGTCGATCCCGCGCGCCAGGCCGGAAACTACGGTGAAACCCGCTTCGGACAGACCTTGCGCGAAATCGCGCGCCAGCTTGACCGCCGCGGCACTGGCATTGCGCGCGCCGACCATGGCGACGCAGGGTTTCGATGCCAGCGCCAGGTCGCCGCGCCAGATCAGGATCGGCGGCGCACCGTCGATCTGGCCAAGCAAGGCCGGAAAATCGGGCTGGTCGTGGAACAGGTATTTCGCCCCGGCCTTGCGCACGGCCTCGACCTCGCGCTCGATCTTTTCGGCGGGGCAAGCGCGGTACTGCCGCCCGCCGCGCTTGCCGAGATCGGGCAGCCCATCGAGTGCCTCTTTCGCGCTGCCGAAACGCTGCAACAGCATGGCATAGCTGACCGGTCCGATATTGGGCGAGCGTAGCAGGCGGATGCGGGCGAAAGCTTCGTCCTGCGACAATGCGGTCTGCGCCTCGCCGCTCACTCTTTCGAGCCGCCGATCCTGGGTTCTTCGCCCTTCATCAGCCGGGCGATATTGGCGCGGTGGAGATAGATGATGAGCAGCGCGATCGCGGCGAGGACGGGGAAGAACTGCGGATAGCCAAAGAGCGGCGCGGCGGCGGCCGCAGCGACGACCGCTGCCATACCGGCGAGCGAGGACACGCGGAAGATCGCCAGTACGCTCAGCCAGATAAAGGCATAGACCAGCCCCAGCGGCCAGGCGAGACCGAAGGCAACCCCCGCATTGGTCGCCACGCCCTTGCCGCCCTTGAACCCCAGCCAGACGGGGAAGCAATGGCCGAGCACTGCGGCACCGGCGGCAAACGCCATCGCCACTTCCCCCCAGAGCTGGCCCGCCACTGCCACGGGAGCGAATCCCTTCGCGAGATCGAGCACCAGCGTAGCGGCGGCGAGCCCCTTATTGCCGGTGCGCAAAACATTGGTCGCGCCGATATTGCCCGAACCGATCTGGCGCACGTCCCCCATGCCCGCTGCTTTGGTCAACAACAGGCCGAAGGGGATCGATCCGACCACATAGCCGAGCAATGCTGCGTAAAATGCACCCACGGGAAACCTCCGCTGCCGGGCGCCCGATCGCGGCCACGCCCTTCCTCTTTGATTGTGCTGTAAAGTTAAGTACGGCCCTTCGACAAGCTAAACGCCGCACGGAATATCCGCTTTGGACGCAACATCCCCCATCCTGTTGTTCGATTCCGGCATTGGCGGGCTGACCGTGCTGGACGAGCTGCGCGAGGTGCTGCCCGCTGCGCCGGTGATCTACGCGGCCGACATGGCGGGCCTGCCCTATGGCACGAAGAGCGAGGCGGAAGTCGCTGCGCGCGTCGCCGGGCTGCTCGGGCGGATGGCCGAACGCTACCAGCCGCGCCTGATCTGCATTGCCTGCAACACCGCCAGCACGATCGCGCTGGGCATGGTGCGCGACGTGCTCGAAACCCCGATCGTCGGCACCGTGCCCGCGATCAAACCCGCCGCCGCGCTCACCAAAACCGGCGTTTTCGGCCTGCTCGGCACCGAAGCGACGATGCGGCAGAGATATGTCGACGACCTCGAACATGCCTTCGCGGTCGGCAAGCGGTTGCTGCGTCACGGCGCCAATGGGCTGGTTCCTTTGGCCGAGGCCAAATTGCGCGGCGAACGCGTGCGCATCGACGACGTGGCCGAGTCGGCAAAAGGCCTCACGCTGCAGGCTCACGGAAGCGATATCGATACCATTGTGCTCGCCTGCACGCATTTCCCGCTGCTCGAGGAAGAACTGCGCGAAGCTTTCGGTCAGGGGGTCGAATTCGTGCATGGAGCGCAAGGGATCGCGCGGCGGATCGCGCATCTGACCGACGGCCAACCCTTCGCCCGCAGCGCCGCCGACTGCGCGATCACCACCGGCGCGCTGGCGGATTTCGAAAGACTCGCACCGGCATTTGCCGAGCGTGGTATCGACCGACTGGAGAAATTCTGACCTGCCATGACACGCGACCGCTCCGAACTCGCTCAAAGAAGCCTCGAACGTCTCGCCGAAGTCGGCGGTGACGTCACACGCCCGGTACTCGACGCCTATTACGCCCGCCATCCCGATGCGCGGGCCTCGTTCGAACACCACGGGCTGGGTCACACGGCGGATCTCGAAGGGCGCATGGTGGCCGAAAGCCTCTACCTGCTCCTGACCTGGATCGAAGACCCGGCGACCGCGCGCATCGACCACGGAACCGCCATCGTGCACCACAACGATTCGCTGCATATTCCCCCGCGCTGGTATCTCGGGCTGGTGGATGCAGCGCTCGACGTCCTGCTTCGCACCGTTCCCGAGGAGTGCTCCGACGAACGCGCCTTGTGGATCACCATCCGCGAGGAATTCGCCGGCTTCGTCGAGAGCCTCCGCAGCGAATTCGTCCATGGGGACGGGGGCGATCCCCTGCCCGGCTTCGAGCCGCCGCCACCAACCCGCTGACTTGAGAATCGCTCGCAAAGATCGCGGTAGCGATTTGAAACCGTTTCGATTAGGGCGAGCCGCAGAGTTGGCCGCTGACGGGCGGCGCAGATACGGGCGAATACGCCAGTGAACTACGACCAGATTTTCGACGAAGCGATTGCCCGACTGCATGAGGAAGGCCGCTATCGCGTTTTCATCGACATCCTGCGCAACAAGGGCGCCTTCCCCAATGCGCGCTGCTTCGCCGGCCACAATGGCCCGAAGCCGGTCACCGTGTGGTGCTCGAACGACTATCTCGCCATGGGCCAGCACCCCAAGGTCATCACCGCCATGGAAGAGGCGCTGCACGATGTCGGCGCGGGCAGTGGCGGGACGCGCAATATCGGCGGCAACACCCATTACCACGTCGAGCTGGAAGCCGAGCTGTCGGACCTCCACGGCAAGGACGCCGCGCTGCTGTTCACCAGCGGCTATGTCTCGAACGACGCAACGCTGTCGACCGTGGCCAAGCTGCTGCCGGGCTGTGTGATCTTTTCCGACGAACTGAACCACGCCAGCATGATTGCGGGAATCCGCAATTCGGGCTGCGAAAAGCGTGTCTTCCGCCACAACGATCTCGAACATCTCGAAGAACTGCTGGCCACCGAAGACGAGGCCACTCCCAAGCTGATCGCTTTCGAAAGCGTTTATTCGATGGATGGCGACATCGCACCGATCCACGCGATCTGCGACCTTGCGGAAAAATACAACGCGCTGACCTATATCGACGAGGTTCACGCCGTGGGCATGTACGGCCCGCGCGGCGGCGGCATTTCCGAACGCGACGAAGCCGCGCACCGGATCGACATCATCGAAGGCACGCTAGGCAAGGCCTTCGGCGTCATGGGCGGCTATATCGCCGCCGACAAGAAGATCGTCGACTGCATTCGCAGCTATGCGCCCGGCTTCATTTTCACCACGTCGCTCAGCCCCGCCCTGGTCGCGGGCGTGCTGGCCTCGGTGCGGCACCTCAAAGCGTCCTCGGCCGAGCGTGAAGGCCAGCAGGCCGCTGCCGAAATGCTCAAACAGAAGATGCGCGATGCGGGCCTGCCCGTGATGGACAGCGTCACCCACATCGTCCCGCTAATGGTCGGCGATCCGGTCCGCGCCAAGAAAATCAGCGATATCCTGCTCGCCGAATACGGCGTCTACGTCCAGCCGATCAACTTCCCCACCGTGCCCCGCGGCACCGAGCGCCTGCGCTTCACGCCCGGCCCCGCCCACTCGGCGGAGATGATGGACGATTTGGTCGAAGCGCTGGTCGAAATCTGGGACCGGATGGATCTGGAACTGGCCGAGGCGGCGTAAGCGCGCGATGGCGGTAGCGGCAAATCCCGACTTCCGCCACGAGACGCCGCCCGAACTCAAGGCCATGCTCGACGAGGATGACGCGCTCGCGGAAAAATGGCGTGCGCTGACGCCGCTCGCGCGCAATGAGTGGATCTGCTGGACCATCTCCGCCAAGCGGGAGGCCACCCGCCAAAAGCGGCGCGCACGGCTGCACGAAGAGGTGCTCGACGGGAAGAAACGCCCGTGCTGTTGGCCCGGCTGCCCGCATCGGCGCGAATCCGCACGGAAATGGGTCGCCGCCTAGCCATATTGTGCGTTGTGCAGCGCGTCCCTAGATCGTTCCGATGGACGCAGACGCTCCAGCCCGGCCCGATATCCGCGATGCCATTCCCACACTGGCTTTCGCAGGCCTCGTGCTGCTGCCCTTCCTTCTCCTTGCGATCTTCGGGACGACCGATCGCGCGGATACGCCGCCCGCGGAAAAACGCGGCTCGGCGGCGTCTCCGGCAATCGCGGTGGCCGATCTCCCCGCTGCCGCCGACGATACCGTTGTCCTTTCCGAACTGACCGCCGACGACGCGCGGGCACGCAATGCCGCGGCGGGGTTTGCTGCAGTCGGTCCTGGAACGGCAAGCCCCTTCAGCTTTGACGGCAGCGAGGCCGACCGCGCTCGCGCGCGCGATTGTCTGGCGCTGGCGGGCATGGCCGAAGCGGGCAATGGCGATGACGACCAGCGCGCCGTCATGCAGGTGATCCTCAACCGCGTGCGCCATCCCGCTTTCGCCAAGACCGTATGCGGCGTGGTTTTCGAAGGCTCGCAGCGCCCGACCGGCTGTCAATTCAGCTTCACCTGCGACGGCTCGCTCGCGAGAGCTTATTCGAAAGCGGCATGGCGCAATGCCCGCGCCCGGGCCGATGACATGCTCGGCGGCGCGACGCATGCCGCGGTGGGCAATGCCACACATTTCCACGCCGACTATGTCTATCCCTGGTGGAGCGACCGGCTCGACAAGGTGGCGCAGGTCGGGACGCATATCTTCTTCCGCTGGCGCGGCTTCTGGGGCCGCCGTACCGCCCTGTCGGCCCGCTATGGCGGCGACGAGCCCGACCCCTTGCGCCTGCGCGAAACCGCGCTCGCCATGGGCACCGTCAACCCGCTGCCGACGCTGCTGCAGAGCGGCGAAAGCGTGCGCAGCATCACTCGAAAAACCGTTGCGCGAACCGGCGAAGGCGAAAGCGAAAGCGATACTGCCCCTTCGTCGCCGGGCGCGGGCGTGCATTTCGTGCTCGTGGCCCCGGGCGAGGCGCCGCAGGCACTGGTCGAACGCGCGCGCGCGCTGTGCCCAGGCAATGGCTATTGCCGCGTGCAGGGCTGGAGCGAAACCAGCGCCATCCCGAACGCGCTCCCGCTAACCGGGGACGCGCGCCGCAGCTTGCGCTTCAGCTTCGTCGCGGCAAGCGCCGGAGGGGCGGAAGCGATTTTCTTCGACTGCCGCATCTTCCCTGCGCCCGCGATCGGCACATGCCTGCCCGCCAGGCCGTAACGGATTTTGCGCCAGCTCCACACCAAGCTAATCCTCCACCGGTCACGCTAGGGAGACAGTGGAATGAGCGGTACTCGGGATATGACCTATGACGAGGTGGTGACGGGCCGCCGTTCGATCCGTGGCTATCTCGACAAGCCGGTGCCGCGCACGTTGATCGAGGAAATCCTGACGCTCGCCATGCGATCGCCCACTTCGATGAACACGCAGCCCTGGCATTTCCACGTCATCACCGGCGAACCGCTGGACCGCATTCGCAAGGGCAATACCGAGAACATCCTCGCCGGCGTGCCGGACAGCCGCGAATTCCGCCGCGGCGAACCTTTCGCCGGCGTTCATCGCGATCGGCAGGTTGGCGTCGCGAAACAACTGTTCGGCGCCATGGGCATTGCGCGCGACGACAAGGACAAGCGGCAGGACTGGGTTCTGCGCGGTTTCCGCCAGTTCGATGCGCCGGTCTGCGTGATCGTGACTTACGACAAGGAATTATCGGGCAGCGACGACACGCCCTTCGACTGCGGGGCGGTGACTACCGCGCTGGTCAATGCCGCTTGGTCGCGCGGATTGGGCTGCGTCATCAACAGCCAGGGAATCATGCAAAGCCCGGTGGTCCGCGAACAGGCCGGCATTCCCGACGACCAGGTGATCATGAAGGCGGTCGCCATGGGCTGGCCGGACGAGAGCTTCCCCGCCAATGCGGTGGTGAGCGAGCGCAAGAGCGTTGACGAGGCGGCGTGTTTCGTCGGGTTCGAATGAGCGACGCCTTCGTCGATCTGGGCGACGGGTTCTGGACCGTGCGCGGCAGCTTCCGGATCGGCGGGATCGTCGATATCGGCACGCAATGCTCGCTGGTCCGGCTGGCGAGCGGCAGTTTCGTTTTCCTCGACAGCTATGCGTTCGATGACGAGGTCCGCGCCCGGGTCGATGCGCTGACCGATGGCGGCCGCAGAGTCGAGGCGGTGCTCAACCTGCATCCCTTCCACACGGTCCATTGCGAATGGATGCACAAGGCCTTTCCGCAAGCCAGGCATTATGGAACCTCGCGCCATCTGGAAATCGCCCCCGGTCTCGACTGGCAGGAGCTGCGCTGCGAAGACGACGCCCTGATGCAGCGTTATGCGGATGATTTCGCCTTTTCGATCCCGCGCGGTGTGCCGCTGGTCGCCGATAACGAGAACGTCCATTTCTCCTCCATCCTCGCGCTGCACCGGGCGAGCGGGACGATCCATGTCGACGATACTTTCGTGTATCTGCGCAAGGGTTTCCCACTATCGCTGCTGCCCTTAACCGGGCGGCTGGGTTTCCACCCTACACTGGCCAAGGCGCTGGAGCCGCGCGCGGGTGCGGCCGACGATTTTCACGAATGGGCCGTCGAGCTCGGCGTCGAATGGGCCGGAGCACGCCGCATCGTGGCGGCGCATAATGCGGTGTTCGATATGGGGGCCGGGCAATTTCCCGAGCGCGTCGGCGAAGCGCTGGGCCGCATGAAACCCGTGCTCGACGCGCATCGCGCCAAGCACGGATGAGGTCGATCGGCGACCGGCTCTAATTTTCGGCAGCGCTCAATTTCGCGGCACAGCGTTCGACCCAGTCGCGGATCGTCGGCTCATCCGGGAGCATGTCGGAAAACCACTGGAACGGTGAACTGCACAGCATGTCCGCCGCGCTGAATGCCTCGCCCAGCAACCACGGCCCCTTGCGCAGCGGCGCGGCCAGTTGCTCGAGCATCGTCGCTTGCGTGCCAAGGCTGTCTTCGACCACAGGGTGCGTCAACCCGGCCCATTGCAGGATCAGCAGCGGTTCCATAACCCCCTGATAATAGGACATCCAGGACAGATAGGCCCCGCGCCCCGCCTCGCCCGGCAGCGGCCCCAGCTTCGCCTGCGGATAGGTGTCGGTCAGATACAGCATGATCGCCCCGCGCTCCCGCACGGTATCCTGGCCATCGACAAGATACGGCACTTTCTTCTCGGGATGCGGATTGGCAGGGTCCGCAGCACCCGAACCGTCCTCACGTTCGATGGTGACGTCTCGAATGTCGATATCGGCGCCGAGCATGCGCACCAGTTCGACCACAGTGTCGGAACGGGATTGGGGCGAGTGATAGAGAGTCGGCATCGGGTTTTCCTTTCGTTTGCGGTTGGCACGGGATATGACACCCATGCTGACAGAAAAGGGCAGTAGCGATGGCGCGTCAGGATCGGCTCATGCGATTGCTCGCCGCGCTGCGGCGGCTTCCCTCCCCCGTCACGGCCGAACGACTGGCGGCGGAGACGGAGATTTCCCGGCGCCAGCTCTATCGCGACATCGCCATCTTACGCGCGGGCGGCGCGCCGATCGATGGCGCGGCGGGCTATGGCTACACGCTCACCGAAGACCCGGCCCTGCCGCCGCAGAGCTTCTCGCGGCTGGAAACAGAGGCGCTGATGCTGGCGGTGGGCAGCCTCGACGAACTGGGGGACGCACGTCTTGCCGAGGCAGGCCGCGATGCGTTGGCACGGATCGTCGCCACCCTGCCCGACCGGCAGGCACGCCAGGCCATGCACGCGATCATGCGGTCGTGGCGTCCGGCGAAGGAACGCCCGGATATCGCGGTCGATCTGGATTTGCTGCGGCAGGCCTGCTGGGACGAAATGCGTGTGCGGATCGTCTATCGCGACAAAAAGGACGCGCGCAGCGAACGCGAAATCCTGCCCCTGGGCCTGTCCTACAGCCCGACGACGCTGATGCTGGTCGCTTGGTGCCTGCTGCGCGAAGATTATCGGACCTTCGAGGTCGCCCGGATGGAGAGCCTCGAGAATTGCGGTATCAGCTTTCGCCCGCGCAGGGTGGAGCTGCTGCGCCGCTACAAAGCCTTGCGCATGGCCGAATGGCGAGCGCGGGGCGCGCCCGCAGCGACAGAGGGATCCCGTCGCGCCGTGCCGTCCCGTTCCGCATGCTGAGGCACGCCCGAAAAGCGTATCGTCGGATCGCTGCGAGATTTTTCATGGCTTCTGTCGAAATGCTACTGCGCCACACGTCTTGAAGATGAGGCCGCTTTCGGCTTCGGCTCAAAGGAGACACGCGATGAAATATGTCCTTCTCATCCATGAAGATCATGCGAACTACAAGGACGAGGAGGGTTGGAACGAGATCATCCGGCGTCATGAAGCATTCGGGGAAGCGCATGCCTCCGCCATCGTTGGCGGCGAAGGGTTGAACGGCCCCGAAACCGCGACGACGCTGCATCGCAAGGGCGAAGAGACGATGGTCCATGACGGCCCCTTTGCGGAAGCGCGCGAGCAGTTGGGCGGGTTCTACCTCGTCGAGGTTGCATCGCTCGATGAAGCAATGGCCATCGCCAGGGACATTCCCTTTGCGGGCGACGGATCGGTCGAAATCCGCCCCTGTATCGACGAAGGCTAGGGCCGGTTTGGCGGACAGCCTCGATCTGGCCGAGACTGTCAGAGGAAAGCGGCTGCGCATCGTCGCCGCGCTTTCCGCCCACTTCGGCAATGTCGAACTGGCCGAAAGCGCCTTTGCGGAAGCATGCGTGCGCGCCGCGGAGACGCGCTCGCCACCACAAGATTGGGCGGCGTGGCTCTATGCCGTGGCGCAAAGAATTGCGATCGACAGCCTGCGCCATTCGCGGGTCGTGCGCGCACATGCCGAAGCGGCGACATCGTTTGACGAGGAGGTGAGCGTGAGTGAACGCAGCATGATCCCGGATCGCCGCCTCGCGCTGTTCTTCGCTTGCTGTCATCCGGCGATCGACATCGCTTCGCGCGTCGCCCTCGCCCTGTCGACCATCTGCGGTTTCAGCGCGAAACAGATCTCGCGCGCTTGCCTGCTCAGCCCTGCGGCGGTTTCCCAAAGGCTGGTGCGCGCCAAGAAGAAACTCGCCGGCAGCGGGATCATGTTCGAAATTCCCGACAGCCGCTTTTTTGCCGAGCGGCTGGAGTCCGTGCTGTGCACGATCGAAATCGCCTATTCGCAAGCGCACGCATCGAGCGATCCGGATGGCAAGCAGGCACTGCTTGGCCGGCAAACGCTCGAACTGGTCGATATTCTGGCCACACTCATGCCGGGCAACGCGCAGGTGAACGCGCTGGCCGCCGCCTTGTGGTTTTCGGAAGCGCGACGACCGGCTCGGCGCGATGCCGCGGGCAAGATGATCCCCCTCGAGGACCAGGACCCACAGCTATGGAACCGGCCGATGCTCGCGCGTGCCAGAGACTATTACGGGCAGATCGATACGGCACAGGACGCATCGCTGCGGACGCTCCAGGCCGATATACAGGCTCTATGGTGCTCGCGGCGCCAACAGTCCGACCCCGCCCCGTGGAACCGCGTCCTCGCGCGCTACGACCGCATGATCGCGATCAGGGACAGCGCCTTCATCCGGCTCAACCAGGTCGTCGCGATCCATAAGCTGCAAGGTGCGGCGGCGGGGCTGCGAGAATTCGAGAAGCTGCCCCGCGCCGCGCTGGAAGGATCGTCCGCCTATCACGCCGTCGGGGCCGAACTGCTTTCGCATACCCAGCGCGTGCCGGAGGCCATCCAGGCCTACGACACGGCGATCGGCCTGCAGGAAGGCTCCGCCGAACGCGCATGGCTTATCGCGCAGCGCGATGCGCTCACCCTTCGCACTCCACCCTAAACTGGGTATCTAGCGCAGGCTCACCACATTGTCCGCTGCCGGACGCGTGCGGCTGCCGTCGTAGAGGCTCGCCATCGGCTCGTCGGTGACGACGATCCGCTCGGCCGCGCCGAAACCGTTGAAATCGGTCTTCATCGCCGCACCATAAGCACCAAGCATACCGATCTCGATATAATCGCCGGCCTGAATGTCCTCGGGCAGGACAAAGGGGCCTTGCATGTAATCGGCATCGTCGCAGGTCGGCCCGTAGAAGGCGAAATCCATCTCCGGCTTGATGAGGTCGTCTTCCAGCGCGCGGACGGGGAACTTCCAGTCGACATGCGCGGCATCGAACAGCGCGCCATAGGCGCCATCGTTGATGTAGAGTTCCTCGCCGCGGCGCTTCTCGACCTTGACGATCAGCGACGAATATTCGGCGCACAGCGCGCGGCCCGGCTCGCACCACAGCTCGGCATTGTAGGCGACCGGCAGATTGTAGAAGTTCTGATGGATGATCTGGAAATAATCCTCCAGCGGCGGAGGCTCCATTCCCGGATAGACGCTTGGGAAACCGCCGCCGACATCGACCATGTCGATGACCACCGAGGCTTCGCCAATGGCGACACGCACGCGCTCGAGCGCCTGCACATAGGCGAACGGCGTCATCGCCTGGCTGCCCACGTGGAAGCACACGCCGAGCCAGTCGGCATGCTGGCGGGTCAGTTGCAGCAGCTCGGGCGCTTCGGTCAGGTCGCAGCCGAATTTGGAGGCGAGGCTGAGTTCGGAATATTCGCTCGACACTCGCAGGCGGATGCACAGGCGCAGGTCCTGCGCCGCTTCGCCATCCTCGCCGCGGCAGGCCTCGACGATCTTCTCCAGTTCCTCGACCGAATCGAGGCTGAAGGTCTTCACGCCGTGCGTGTGATAGGCTTCGCGGATCGCGCTGGGCGCCTTGACCGGGTGCATGAAGCACAGGACCGCATCCGGCAGAGTGGCGCGCACGAGGCGCACTTCGGCGATCGAGGCCACGTCGTAGTGCGTGACGCCGTTGTCCCACAGGATCTGCAGCAGGTCGGGCGAGGGATTGGCCTTCACCGCATAGAGCGACTTGCCCGGAAACTTCTCAACGAAGAAGCGGGCGGCACGCGCGGCGGCATGCGGGCGGTTGAGGATAACGGGCTCGTCCGGCGCGAGAGCGCGAACTACGGACCGGGCGTCAGGGAAATGCGGCAACTCAAGGGACCCCCAAAACGGTTAGGTTTCAGACAAGGCTGCCTTGCGGTTCGAGTCCCCTTGGGGCAGCGGAGCGGCGCACATAGGGGATATGCGCAAGAACGCAAGCACAATCGCCGCGCATGGCTTTGTCTGCACGTACCCAACCAAAACCCAAGGGCATCAGGTGTTCCGAACGCCCGCCGCGCAATCAACTCAACCGGTCACGGAAGGTGTCGTAGCCGAATTCCCTGACCAGCTCGAGATGATCGGTTTCGCTGTCCCACAGGTAGATGCTGGGAAGCTGGACGCCGTTGAACGTGTTCGTCTTGACCATCGAATAATGCGCCTGGTCGAGGAAGGCGAAGCGCTTGCCCACCTCCGCCCCGCCGGGAATGCGATAATCGCCGATCACGTCGCCCGCGAGGCAGGAGGGGCCGCCAATGCGGATTTCGGGCACATCGTGCTCTCTGCTCTCACCCAGCAGCGCCGGGCGGTAAGGCGCTTCGATCACATCGGGCATGTGGCAGGTCGCCGAAATATCCGCGACCGCGACGGGCAGTTCGTTGAACCCGGTGTCGAGGATCGTGCCCACGAGAATGCCCGCGTCGAGCGCCACCGCCTCGCCCGGCTCGAGATAGATTTCCGCGCCGGTATCGTCCTTGGCGTCCTTGAGAAATTCGACCAGTTCCTCGCGCTGGTAATCGGCGCGGGTAATGTGGTGGCCACCGCCCATGTTGATCCACTTCAAATGCCCGAACCACGGCTCGATCGCGTCGAACACCTTGTCCCAGGTCTGGTGCAGCGGTTCGAAACCCTGCTCGCACAGATTGTGGAAGTGGATACCGTCGACCTGCGCCATGATTTCCGGCGTGAGCTGGTCGATCGGGAAGCCGAGGCGGCTGCCGGGGCTGGAAGGATCGTAGCGTGGCACCTCGCCGGTGGGGTGCATCGGATTGATCCGCAGGCCGACGTCGAAATCCTGCCCCGCCGCGCGCGCCGCGTCGAGAATCAGTGCCGCGCGTTCGAGCTGACCGGGCGAATTGAAGATCACATGATCGGAAAGACGCAGGACCTCTTCCAGCTCTTCGGGCTTGTAGGCCGCGGAATAGGTCGCGATCTCGCCATCGTAGAACTCGCTCGCCAGCCGCGCTTCCCACAGACCCGAGGTGCACACGCCGTCGAGATATTCGCCGATGATCGGCGCGGTCGACCACATGGAAAAGGCCTTGAGCGCGGCGAGCACTTTGATGTCGGCTTCGTCGCGAATGTCGGCCAGCACCTGGCAATTGGCCCGCAGCTTTGCTGCATCCACCACGAAGGCAGGGCTGTCGACACGATTGAGATCGAATTGAGCGAAGGCGCCCGGATCGCCGGCTTTGGTTTCCACTCTAGCGCGCCCCCAAAAGCTGCAGTGCTTTGCCGATGGCAGGGTCCGTACCGTCGCCAGCCGTGCTTGCAGGCATGATCGCGTGCTGCGCGACATAATCCTCTCGCGGCGTGCCATCGACATGGAACAGCGCCTCGCCTCCGAGATCGAGTCGGGCGTTGCTGACTTCGAGATCGTAATTCCACAGGCCGCCGAGCAAATCGCCCATGTCCGAACCGATAGTTATGGCATCGGTGGCTGCGTCCATACCGATGACGATGCCCTCGCCCATGCTGCCGGTCCACTTCCCGTGCAACACGAACACCGGGCCGGAAAAGTGCGGCGATCGCGGCATAACATATTCGACGAACTGGCGCGGCACGGTGAATTCGCGTTCAAGGGCGGGGATGCGGTGCATCTGATAGGGCTTCGGCTCGGCGACGAAGTGGCCCATGATCGAACGCGCCACTTCCGTATTTCCCCCGCTCGGCGTTTCGCGCATGTCGAGAACGACCGCCCTCGCCCCCTTGTCGAGCGCGCGCCGCATGGCAATGTCGAAAGCACCGATCGTATCGTTATTGCCGAGCGAATTGTTCGGCCGAAGGACTGCCACTTCCCCTCGATCGCCGATGAATTCGAGATCGACCAAGGGGCGCCCCCCGACCGATTGGGCGAAGACCCGCGGGCTTTCGAGCACGACCTGGCGCGTCTCGCCGGTCGTTGCCGCCCGTACGGTGAGCGTCCGCTTGCCGGCGCGCTTCCCATTGGCGGCCAGGGTTGCGCCGTAGCTTAACTGCAACGGGGTCGGGTGGTCCAGCACTTCTCCATAAGGCGCCAGTGCGGCTTTCTCGGCTGCCATTCCGTCGATGGCGAGAACTTCGTCGCCCGGCCGCAATCCGGCAGCGAAGGCGGGCGAACCCCGGCGAACATCGACGATACGGACGCGCCCGTTCGCCATACTCACGGCCAGATCGGTCGAGGTCATGGCGATATTGAAATCGCCGTCTTCGAAGGGACCGACGATTAGATGCGGATCGGAAAAGGTAAGCGCCGTCTGGTGGAGAATCCGCCTTTGCTCCTTGCGATCACGGGCTTTGGACGCGAGCGCGCGCGAGCGTGCCAATTGCGCCTCCACGTCCATATCTTCGCGTTCGATATAGGCGTATTTGGCGCGCAGCACTTCCTCGAACTCGATCCAGCCGGCCGCTGCATCAAAGGCGGTTTCGGCGACCTTCTCCGGACCCTCCTGAGCGTGGGATGGGACGTGAGAAAACGCGGCACATCCCAACAGGAGAGCCGCGTGTTTGCGTCCGAAGCGCATTAAAAATCCACCGGCCCGTCGAGCTCCTTCACCTGCCAGGGCAGGCCGTGTTCATTGAGCATGTCCATGAAGGGATCCGGGTCCATTTCTTCCATGTTGAACACGCCGTCGCCCTCCCATTTGCCGGTCACCATCATGGCCGAACCGATCATCGCCGGAACGCCGGTGGTATAGGACACCGCCTGGTTGCCGGTTTCCTCATAGGCTGCTTCGTGCGAGCAGATATTGTTGATGTAGAAGGTCTTTTCGCCCGATCCGTCCAGCGCTTCGCCAGTGGCGATTACGCCGATATTGGTGTTGCCTTTGGTGGTTTCGCCCAGCGTCTCGGGCTTGGGCAGCACGGCGGCGAGGAATTGCAGCGGGATGATATCCTTGCCCTGATACTTGATCGGCTCGATGCCGGTCATTCCGACCTTCTGCAGCACGGTCAGGTGCTTGATGTATTCGTCGCCGAAGGTCATCCAGAAGCGCGCACGCTCCAGCTCCGGATTGAATTTGGCGAGGCTTTCCAGCTCCTCGTGATACATCATGTACATGTTCTTCGGGCCGACGGCCTCGAAGTCGAATTCGACCTTCTTGTCCATTGCCGGGGTTTCGACCCATTCGCCACCTTCCCAGTGACGCGCCGGCGCGGTCACTTCGCGGATGTTGATTTCCGGGTTGAAATTGGTGGCGAAGGCCTGACCGTGATCGCCGCCATTGCAGTCGAGGATGTCGAGCTGGCGAATGGTCTTCAGCTTGTGCTTCTTCAGCCACATGGTGAACACACTGGTCACGCCCGGATCGAAGCCCGAACCGAGCAACGCCATGAGTCCCGCCTCCTTGAAGCGGTCGTGATAGGCCCACTGCCACTTATATTCGAACTTGGCCTCGTCCTTAGGCTCGTAATTCGCTGTGTCGAGATAATCGACGCCCGCTTCGAGGCAGGCGTCCATAATCGGCAAATCCTGATACGGCAGCGCCAGGTTGACCACGAGGCTCGGCCCGACCTTGCGGATCAGATTGACCATTGCGGGGACTTCTTCCGCGTCGATTTCGTAAGTCGCCACGTCCTGCCCGGTGCGTTCTTTAACCGAAGCGGCGATCGCATCGCATTTGGACTTCGTACGGCTGGCAAGGTGAATGTCCGAGAAGATCTCGGCGTTCATCGCCATCTTGTGAACGCAGACGCTGCTGACGCCGCCGGCACCGATCACCAGGACTGTCGACATGGGTAAAACCTCTTTCGTGAAAATTCGAATCTTGCGCGCCCCCTAGCGAAATGCGTTAGG
>CAMYIQ010000295.1 GCA_947258465.1 uncultured Erythrobacter sp. | reverse complement strand
CCCCCGCGCCACCTCACCGGTGCCGAGCGGGAAGCCGGCCGCGCGCAGAAGACGCGCGAAATGCATCAGATTGAGCCAGAGCCGCCCACCGGCGCCCGACATCAGGCCCCTCCGCGTATCTCGGCCAGGATTTCCGCGCCCTCGCCGGCGCCGATCCGGGCCACATCCTCTTCGTATTTGAGGACGACGCCGAGCGTGTCGCGCATGTTTTCCAGCGTAAGCTCGGTCGCATCGAGCGCCATCAGCGCCTCGAGCCAGTCGATGGTTTCCGCGACGCCGGGCAGCTTGAACAGGTCACGCCGGCGCAGGGCCTGGACGAAATCCACGACCTGACCGCTCAGCTCTTCGCCCACGCCGGGGGCGCGAACCCTGAGAATTTCACGCTCGCGCTCGGCATCGGGATAGGGCAGCCAGAAATAGAGGCAGCGGCGCTTGAGGGCATCGTGAATTTCACGCGTGCGGTTCGAGGTCAGCACGACGATGGGCGGCGCTGCCGCGCGCATCGTGCCAAGCTCGGGAATGGTGATCTGGAAATCGGACAGCACCTCGAGGAGATAGGCCTCGAACGCCTCATCGGCCCGGTCCAGCTCGTCGATCAGCAGGACCGGCGGTCCCGCGAGATCGGGCTCGATCGCCTGAAGCAGGGGGCGCTTGATGAGGAACCGCTCGGTATAGAGATGCTCGGCCAGATCGGCCGCTTCCCCGGTCACTTCGGCCCGCCGGATTTCCAGCATCTGCCGGGGGTAGTTCCATTCGTAGGCCGCGGCCGCGATGTCCAGCCCCTCGTAGCATTGCAGGCGGATCAGGCGACGATTGAGCCCGGCCGCCAGGACCTTGGCGATCTCGGTCTTGCCGACGCCCGCCTCGCCCTCGACGAAAAGGGGCCGGCCCAGGCGCAGCGCCAGGAAGACCGTCACCGCGAGGCTGCGATCGGCGATGTAATTCTGCCCGGCCATCAGTCGGGCGGCGGCGGTGACGTCCTCGGGAACGGGTGTGCCGGTCACGAGCCGCCTTCGGCCGCCAGAATGGCGCGGAGCACACGTTCGGGCGTCGCCGGGATCCGGTTGATGGCAGCGCCCGTGGCAGCCGTGATCGCATTGCAAATGGCCGGCGCCGTCCCCACCAGGGCGATCTCACCAATGCCCTTGGCGCCGAAGGGGCCGTCCGACGGGTTCTCGATCAGGATCGGATGGATTTTGTACGGGAGGTCGAGTGGGCCCGGCACCTTGTAATCCATCATCGTGGGGTTGACGAGGCGGCCGTCGTCCCAGACCAGTTCCTCATAGAGCCCGTAGCCCAGCCCCTGGGCGAAGGCGCCGTGGATCTGGCCATCGACGGCGCCCGGGTTGAGCGCGCGGCCGACATCATGCGCGCACCAGGCTTCGAGCACCTCGGTCTTCCCCGTCGCCATGTCGACATCGACCTCGACGACATGGGCGCCAAAGGTGAAGACACCTATTCCGTCGAGTGCGAAGCCGCGCACCAGCGCGCGCTTGGGATCGAAACGCTCGCCCTCGAACAGCCAGTTATGGGTCCCCATGATGGGGCCGCCCGAAGCGTAGAGCGAGCGCCCGGCGATCGCCGCGAAAGGCACGGCCGCGTCCCCGACGCCGCGGATGCCGATCACGCCGCCCGGGCGCAACTCGAGATCGTCCTCGGCGCATTCGAGCATTTCGCCCGCGTGGCGGAACATCTGCTCGCGCACGCGCTCCGATGCCTGTTCGACCGCCTTGCCCACCATGTAGGTAACGCGGCTGGCCGAGGTCTGAAAGTTGTAGGGCGAGGAGTCCGTATCCGGATTGCCGTAATTCACCTGATCGAGCGACAGGCCCAGGGCGCCCGCGCAAATCTGCGCCATGACGGTATCGGCTCCCTCGCCGATATCCACCGCACCGGTGTTGACGGTTACGGTGCCGTCCTCGTGCAGGCGCACCGCCGCACCGGCCGACAGCATGCCGCTGATATGGGACATGCCGCTGACGCAGATGCCACGCCGCTTGCCGGGACGCACTTCCTTGCCGTTGTTCTGCCGGCGCTTGTCCCAGTCCGAGGCCGCGCGCGCCTTTTCCAGGCATTCGGCGAGGCTGCCGCCTTCCACGGTCTGCCCACCAAGCCACTTGTCACCCGATTGCAGGGCGTTCTTGATGCGCAGGTCGATCGGATCCATGCCCAGCTTTTCCGCAACCTCGTCGATCTGGCGTTCCGAGGCGAAGGTCGCCTGCGGATTGCCGAAGCCGCGGAATGCGCTGGCCCGCAACTTGTTGGTATAGACCGACCAGGATTCGACGTTGACATGGGGTATCCGATACGGCCCCCGGCCGAAGAACGCCGCCACGGTCGACACTTCGGGGCTTTCGTCGGCGTAGGCCCCGCCGTCGAGAAAGAGGCGCATTTCGCGGGCGACCAGCGTGCCGTCCTTCCGGGCGCCTGTGCGGCAGTAGATCTTGCCGGCATGGCGGCTTTTCATCATCATCATGTCGTCTTCGCGCGACAGCGTCATCTTGACCGGCCGGCCGGACTTCAATGCCAGCGCCACCGTCGCGGGCTGGTTCGTCAGATCGCACTTGCCGCCGAACCCGCCGCCGATGCGCGGGGCGATCACGCGAACTTTCGACATCGGCATATCGAACGCCTCGGCAATCATGGTCTGGACGCGAAAAACGCTTTGCATGGACGACCAGATGGTGATCTTGCCGTTCGCGTCGACCGCCACCAGCGTCGAGCAGGGCTCCATATACATGTGTTCCTGCGCCGGCGTTTCGTAGACCCCCTCGACGATCACATCGCATTCGGCCCAGGCATTGTCGATATCGCCTTCCTTGAACTGGGTATAGGCGACGGCGTTGGGATGTTCGGGGCGCTCATAGGGGCAGGGGTATTCGTCGCGGTTCTCGTGCAGGATGGGCGCATCCGCCTCGAGCGCTTCTTCCGGGTCGAAAACGGCGGGCAGCTCCTCGTATTCGACCTCGATCAACTGAAGGGCCTTGCGGGCGATTTCCAGTGTATCGGCGGCAACAGCAGCGATCGGCTCGCTGATATAGCGCACCTTGTCGCCGGCGAAGGTCATCTGGTCCTTCAGGAAGACGCCGACATATTTCTTTTTCGGCAGATCCTCGGCCGTGACGACCGCGCGCACGCCTTCGAGCGCCTCGGCTTCGGAAGTGTCGATCGAGCGGATACGTGCATGGGCGTACGGGGCGCCCAGCATCGCGGCGTGCAGCATGCCCGGCAGGGTCATGTCATCGGTGTATACCGCCTGGCCGGTGAGTTTCTCACGAGCCTCGAGACGCGGCACCGATTTCCCGATCGCGTCCCCGACCGGGTTGGGAGAGGTGACACCTTCGGGGCTCATGACTTGCTTCCTTCCGTCAGCGAGAGGATTGCATCCACCACCTTCACATAGCCGGAGCAGCGGCAGATATTGCCGCCCAGCCCGTGGCGGATTTCCTCGACACCGGGGTTCGGGTTTTCATTCAGAAGCGCAGTTGCGGCGATCACCATTGCCGGCATGCAAAAGCCGCACTGAACGGCGCCCGCATCGACGAAGGCCTGCTGCACGCGGGAAAGCCGATTGCCGTCGGCCAGCCCCTCGATTGTCGTGATCTCACTATCCTCCGCCGCAAACGCCAGTGAAATACAGGCGCGAACGGGCTTGCCATCACGCAGCACGCTACAGGCGCCGCATACGCCCTGGTTGCAACTGCGCTTGGCGCCGGTAAGGCGTAATTCCGAGCGCAAGACATCCAGAAGCGTGCGCGCGGGCGCGATTTCAAGTTCATGGACATTTCCGTTTACGCGAAGCGTGACGGGCTGTTTTTCAATCACGTCCATTTCAGACACTGGCGGTCTCCCCGTCTTTGAGCGTGTTGAGCGCCCGCGCCAACAGGCGCGGGATCAGCATGAGCCGGTATTCCGTCGTCCCGCGCACATCGTCGACCGGGTCCGCCGCCTCGGCCAGGAGCCGGGCCGCCTCGGCAATCGCCGCCTGATCGAGGGGCGAGCCGACGAGCGCCTCTTCCGCCGCCGTCACCCGGATCGGCACGGGGCCGCTGGAGCCGAGCGCGATGCGCGCATAGCTGCATGTCGCACCCGCCATCACCAGCACGGCCGAGACGGAAACCGTGGCGTAATCGCCATCCACGCGCGAGAATTTCACGTGATGGCCCCGGGCGCCGGCGGGCCCTCGGGGCAGCCGGATGGCGGTGACGATCTCGCCCTCGCGGAGCGCCGTTTCGAAATAATCCTCGAAAAATTCTCCGATCGGTATCTGCCGGGTCCCCTCGGCGCTCGCGGCCTCGATGGTGGCGTCGGCGGCAAGGAGTGCAGCCGGGAAATCGGCCGCCGGGTCGGCATGGCAGATGGAGCCCCCGATCGTCCCCATATTGCGCACGGCCGGATGCGCGATCTGTCCGGCCGCGCTCCGGACAACGCCGAGCGCCCCCGTAAGCACGGGACTTGCGGCGATCTCGGCGTGGCGCGTCATGGCACCGATCCGGACCTCGTCATCCGTCTCGGTGATGCCGGAAAGTTCGGCGATACGGCCCAGACCCACCAGTACATCCACCGCGACCAGATCGGCATTCATCATGGCGACGAGCGTGGCGCCGCCCGCGATGCAGCGCGCGTCGTCCTCCCGCCGCAGTATGTCGAGCGCCTCCTTGAGCGAGCCGGGGGCGAGGTACCTCATGCGCTGGCCTCCGCCGCCCGGGCGCCATCGCCCTCGACCCGTACGCGAAACTTCGCGGCGAATTCCTCGCCCATGCTCTTGGCTTTCTTTTTCATGATTCCCAGACCGAATTTGCCCAGCCGTCCGACCACCGACACATCGGAAGCATAAGTCACCTCCGTCTGGGACTCGTCGAGCGCCTTGAGCGCCAACGTGCTGTCGGCGCTGACGCGGCTGGCCTTGCCGCCTTCCTCGCCACGCGTGACCGAGGCGGCGAATTCCGGCGGGCGCTCTTCCGTGACCTCGACGTCCACCTTGAAAGTCGTCTTGATCGGGCCGAGCGCCACTTTGATCCGCGCCTTGTAAGTAGTGGGGCCCAGCACCTCGATCTCTTCACAGCCGGGCAGGCAGGGGCCGACCTGCTCGGGGTCGGTGATGAATTCCCACACCCTGTCGATCGGTGCCTGGACGGTGAAGCTTTCCTCGATTTTCATGAGCGATCCCTTCCGGGCGCGGCCCGGTTATGCGTGACAAGGACGGAACAGACTAATTATTTATGTGTGGCGGGTAAAGGCCCGAGAAGGTCCGGCCCATACGGAACCGCGGATCGTTCCCGAGCGTATCCGGGTGGGTACACTCCAAGCATCAGATTTGACGCGCCGAGGGGCGCGGAAGGAAGATTTCCTTCAACCTGGAGCAGAAATCCAGCATCAGGCGGCGGAAAAACGCATGCCAGAAATTGGCATCCCGCGCCGGATAAAGGGCCATTACCGTGAGAAAATACCAGGTCGCCCGGAAATGCCGGCCCGCACGATAGGCGGCGACGGAAAGTTCAAGCTGCAGGCTGGAGACGAAAATCCGCGCGCGGGTGCGGGAATGAAAGCCGATGGCCCGCACGTAGCGCCGGCGCAGCACCCGAACGGAGTGACGCACGCTTTCAAAGGAGGGCCAGGCACCGGAATGAATGACGGCAAGGATCTCGGACAGGACCGATATCGTGAGTGTCGGCCGAACGCAGCACCCAGTCCCAATCCTCGAAGCGCCGGAGGGAGGTATCGAATGGGCCGAGCCTGTTGAACAGATCGCGCCGGCCCATGAAGGTCGAGCCGAGGCTGACATTGCAACCCCAGATGTAAGTATCGAGTGGCGAGCCGCGTAGCGGGACGCGGCGATCGTCGGCGTGGCCGGTCGCGCCATGCACCAGACGATAGCCCGTGAAGCTGACCTGGTTGGCCTCACTTTGCCCGGCCAGAAACCCGAGCTGCTTTTCAAGATATTGCGGATGCCATTCATCGTCGGCATCGAGAAAAGCGACGAAT